>NZ_LZKV01000099.1:0-153916 GCF_001672995.1 Mycobacterium sp. 1482292.6
CGAGCATGTAGCCGGCGATCGTCCATGAGACGACGGCCTGCGTGGACCCGAACTGCGCGATGAAGGTGCGCTGCGCGACGGCGACGACGGTGCTGTCGAGGACCGCCATGATGCAGGCGAGCCCACACACCCCGGCGATCCGGAACAGCGCCGCGTCCAGCTTGTCGGGATATTCGTCGGCGCGCAGCGACGGCCCCGGAGCGGTGGGCAACGGGACGTTGAAGGCTGCGGAACGGGTCTTCTGCATGGCGCCGCTGAGCATATCCACAGGGTTGCCCCGGCTGAAGCGTTTTTACGCGTATTCGCCTATTCGCACGGGTGTAATTCGCGGCGCGCGGATTGCGTCGCGACCGTGGTTAAGCGATAAACGGGCTGGTGGCGGTCCTACCTGGGCGAACAGCTTATTCGCCGGCGGTTTCGCTCGCGGGTTTTTTGGGCAGAAACCACGCCGGAATGAAGGTGCAAACCACCAGCACGACGGCAATCACGAATACCGCCGTATACGCGTGGGAAAGGTCGTGAGCCACATTGCTCCAAAAGTCCGGGGCGAGCGCCGCACGGGGTATCGCGGTCTGGTCGACCGGCACCCCGTCGACCGCCGCCTTCTGGTTCAGCGCGGCGAGCTTGTTTGCTGCGCGGATGTCGGGGCTCCGATTGAACTGATTCGTCAGGATCATCGACATCAGCGCCGTTCCCACCGAGCCGCCCACCTGGTGGCTGACGCTCATCAGCGTCGTTCCCCGGGCGATCTGGTGGGGCGCCAGCGCCTGCACCGAGGCCACCGACAGCGGCATCATGGTGCAGCCCATGCCCAGGCCCATGATCGCGAGCCCGACCAGCAGCGTCGGCAGATAGTGGGCCTGGGTGGCCACCCCGAAGGCGAAGGCGCTCAGGCCGGCGGTGATCAGCGCGATGCCGACCAGCACGATCTTGCCGGGGCCCTGCCGGTCCACCAGCGGACCGGTCAGCCGCATGGTCAGCATGGCGCCCAGCCCCTGGGGGATCATGTGCACGCCCGCCTGCATCGGCGTGTGGTGCAGCACCTGTTGAAAATAGCTCGGCAGCAGCAGGCCGGCGCCGAAGAACGCCCCGGCGAACACCAGCATCGTCACGTTGGCGTGGGTGAGCACGGGATTGCGGAACAGCCGCAGGTCGATCAGGGGATGATCGGCGTGCTGCCAGGCGTGCGCGACGAAGCCCGCGATCAACGCCAGGCCGATCGTCGCCGGTATCACCACGTGGCGGTCGGCCACGGTGCCCCGGCCCGGGACGGAGGACACCGCGAACAGGAACATCGCCAGGCCCGGCGACAGCAGCAGCACGCCGATGGCGTCGAAGGTTTCCGAGCGCGCGGGATGATCGCGCGGGAACACGATGGCGGCGAGTGCGACCGTGAGAAATCCGATCGGCACGTTGATCAGAAAGATCCACCGCCAGCTCGACGTGTCGATCAGCCAGCCGCCCAGGATCGGCCCGCCGATCGGGGCGAGCAGCATCGGGATGCTCAGGATCGACATCAGGCGCCCCAGCCGGCCCGGGCCCGCTTCGCGGGTCAGGATCATGAATCCCAACGGCAGCAGCATGCCGCCGCCGATTCCCTGTACCATGCGAAAGACGATGAGCTGCAAGATGTTCGACGCGATCGCGCACAGCAAGGAGCCCAGGATGAAGGCCACCACCGAACCGATGAAGAGGCGCTTGGTGCCGAACCGGTCGGCGGCCCACCCGGTTATCGGGATCACGGTCGCCAGGGCGAGCGTGTAGCCGGTCATCGTCCAGGCCACGACGGCCTGCGAGGAGGCGAACTGATCGATGAAGGTTCGTTGGGCGACGCTGACGACCGTGACGTCCAGGATCGCCATCACCGTGGCCAGGATGCACACGCCGGAGATCCGCAACAGCGCGGCATCGAGCTTGTCGGGATATACCCGTTCCTCGACGCCCGGCTGCCCGGTCGGGTGGTGGGACGGCGGCGTCTTTGCCGCCGCGTACGACGCCTCATCCATGGCGTTGCTTAGCATATCGAACTGATCACCTGGTCCGACGTTTGCGGCCTGCGCGGGTTCGCCCTACCGCCGAATCAGTGAGCACGCATGGGCGCCTGCATATCGCCTGCTGTCTGCGTGTCCTTCACCGTTCCGACACTTGGGATCGGCAAACTGCTGGTGTGTCTGGAAAATTGATCGTCTCGGTCTCGGGGATCGGTGAACGCACCCTGCCCGACGTCGAGGCGTTCTGCACGCAAATGGATGCCCGCAAGGTGCCGGTGTCGTTACTGGTGGCTCCCCGCCTGTCCGGCGACTACCGGCTCGACCGCGACCCGGGAACCGTCGAGTGGCTGACCACCCGTCGCGCGGGCGGCGACGCCATCGTGTTGCACGGCTACGACGACGCGGTCACGAAGAAGCGCCGTGGCGAATTCGCGATCCTGCGGGCGCACGAGGCCAACCTGCGATTGATGGCCGCCGACCGGGTGCTCGAGCACCTCGGGCTGCGCACCCGGCTGTTCGCCGCACCCGGCTGGGTGGTGTCGCCTGGCGTTGTGAAAGCGTTGCCGGACAACGGGTTCCGCTTGCTGGCCGATCTGCACGGGATCACCGACCTGGTCCGTCACAGCACCGTGCGTGCCCGGGTGCTCGGCATCGGCGAAGGCTTCCTCACCGAGCCGTGGTGGTGCCGGATGGTGGTGCTGTCCGCCGAACGGATCGCTCGGCGCGGCGGCGTTGTGCGGGTTGCAGTCGCGGCACGTCACCTTCGCAAACCCGGGCCGCTGCAGGCGATGGTGGACGCGGTCGACCTGGCGTTGATGCACGGCTGCACCCCCGGCGTGTACCGCTGGGATCAGGCCAGGGCCGTGCTCGACGCCGCCTGAGGCAGCGACCGCCTGACCTGCTCGTCGGGGCACTACCCTGGTCCGACATGAGCGATTCTTCGGTTTCGGGGTTCCACGCCGATGCCATCGTCGTCGGGGCGGGACTGGCCGGCCTGGTCGCGGCTTGCGAACTGGTGGATCGCGGCTTGCGGGTGCTCATCGTCGACCAGGAGAGCAGCGCCAACCTGGGCGGGCAGGCGTTCTGGTCTTTCGGTGGGCTGTTCTTCGTCGACAGCCCCGAGCAGCGCCGGTTGGGAATTCGCGACAGCCATGAATTGGCGCTGCAGGACTGGCTGGGCACGGCGGCGTTCGACCGGCCCGAGGATTATTGGCCACGCCAATGGGCGCACGCCTACGTCGATTTCGCCGCGGGGGAGAAGCGCAGTTGGTTGCGTTCGCGGGGGCTCAAGCTTTTCCCGTTGGTGGGCTGGGCGGAGCGCGGCGGGTATGGCGCACAGGGGCACGGCAATTCGGTTCCCCGCTTCCACATCACCTGGGGTACCGGGCCCGCACTGGTGGAGATTTTCGCCCGTCAGTTGCGCGACCGCTCATCCGTGCGGTTCGCGCATCGCCATCAGGTCGACGAGTTGATCGTCGAGGGTGAGGCGGTGACGGGCGTGCGGGGCACCGTGCTGGAGCCCTCCGCCACGCCGAGGGGCGTCGCGTCGTCGCGAAAAGCGTTAGGACAGTTCGAATTCCGTGCCGACGCGGTGATCGTCACCAGTGGCGGCATCGGGGCCAATCACAAACTGGTGCGCAAGAATTGGCCCAAGCGCATGGGCCGCGTCCCCGAGCAACTGCTGAGCGGGGTGCCGGCCCATGTCGACGGCCGAATGATCGGCATTGCGCAGCGGGCCGGGGCGCGGGTGATCAACCCCGACCGCATGTGGCACTACGTCGAGGGCATCACCAACTATGACCCCATCTGGCCGCTGCACGGCATCCGCATCATCCCCGGCCCGTCGTCACTGTGGCTCGATGCGAACGGCAATCGGTTGCCGGTGCCGCTCTATCCGGGCTTCGACACGCTGGGCACCTTGGAATACATCACCCAATCGGGGTTGGACTACACCTGGTTTGTGTTGAACGCCAAGATCATTGAGAAGGAGTTCGCGCTCTCCGGCCAGGAGCAGAATCCCGATCTGACCGGGCAGAGCATAAAGGAGCTGCTGCGCAACCGGGCCAGTTCCGGGCCGCCCGGACCGGTCCAGGCGTTTGTCGACCGGGGCGTGGACTTCGTCAGCGCGAACTCATTGCGCGACTTGGTGTCCGCCATGAACAAGCTGCCCGATGTGCAGCCGCTGGACTACGCGACGGTGGAGGCCGAGGTCACGGCGCGGGACCGGGAGGTCGCCAACAAGTTCAGCAAGGATGGACAGATCACGGCGATCCGCGCCGCCCGAACCTATCTGGGTGATCGGCTGGGACGGGTGGTGGCCCCGCACCGGCTGACCGATCCCAAGGCGGGGCCGATGATCGCGGTCAAGCTGCACATCCTGACCAGAAAAACATTGGGCGGCATCGAAACCGACCTGGCCTCGCGGGTGCTGAAGGCCGACGGCACGCCCCTGACCGGGCTGTACGCCGCCGGCGAGGTGGCCGGATTCGGGGGCGGCGGCGTGCACGGCTACCGCGCGCTGGAGGGCACCTTCCTGGGCGGCTGCATCTTCTCCGGCCGCGCCGCCGGCCGCGGCGCCGCCGACGACATCACCTAGCGGGGCGGCGCCAACCGGCCGCTAGAACGTGACGGCGTCTTCTTCGGGGAGCACCTGGAAGTCGGTGCTGGTCATCTCGGTGAGCCGGCCGTAGTAGATGCCCCGCGCGTCCGGGGCGATGATCCCCTGGTGAATCGGGACGGCGCGCTGGGGGGCCACCGCGCGCAGGTAATCGACCGCCTCGGACACCTTCATCCACGGCGCGGCCGCGGGCGTCGCCAAGACGTCCACCGGTTCGTCGGGCACGAACAGCGCGTCCCCGGGATGCATCAACCGGGCGCGATGGTCGGCATCGCCCACCAAGAACGAAATGTTCTCTATCACAGGGATTTCCGGGTGGATGACCGCGTGCTTGCCGCCGACGGCGCGGACGGTCAGCTCACCGATGTGCAGCTCGTCGCCGACATGGACCTCCCGGCAGGGCGCGCCCAGTTGCGCGGTGGTCTGTGGGTCCGCGTAAAGCGCCGCGTCCGGGTTACCCTCGAGCAACGCCGGCAGCCGTTTGGCATCGACGTGGTCGGGATGCTGATGGGTGATCAAGATGGCGGTCAAGCCGGTGATTCCCTCGAAGCCGTGCGCGAAGGTACCGGGGTCGAAGAGCAGGCGGGTGTGGTCGAACTCGGCAAGTAGGCACGAATGGCCGAAATGCGTCAGTTGCATATCTACGATTGTGCCTTGATGGACAAGCTGCCGATGCGCGTGATCCTGGCCACGATGCTGGTCGCCGGCGGTTTCGCGGTTGCTCTGGTGGTCGTCATTCCTGCGCACGCCGAACCCGAGACTTGCCCGGGGCTGTGCGACCGGATCCCGAACACCGCGTGGATCGATCAGCACGCCGTGCCGCTGGACGCGGTGTATCACTGGCCCGCGCTGGCCGGCCAGGCGGTGCAGACGACCGGTTCGGCGCCGGGGCCCCATTTCCGGTTCGAGGAGCTGTGCGCGGCGCCGGCGATGCCGCAGGACCCCCGCGACTCGGCCGTCGCGGCTCGCGCGACGGTCCAGCATCCCGACGGGCAGTGGCAACTGCAGGCCCAGGTCCTGCACTGGCGTGGGGACACCGCCCGCGGTGGTGCGACCGTGGCCACGGCATTCAGCAATGCCGTCGCCGCGCTGCGGGCCTGCCAGCAGCGCGCACCGCAGGAGTCTCCGTCGCTGACCAGCGACGAAACGACCCGGATGGCCGCCGTGATCAGCGGCCCGGTGGTGATGCACACCTATCTGTTCGCCCACCCGGCCAGCAGCACGATCAGCGAGGTCACGCTCTGGTCAACGGCGCCGCCGCAAGTGTCCTGGCCGGCCATGGGCGACGATGCGGTGCTGGGCGCGATGAGCGCACCGCTGTGCGAGGCCTACATTGCCTCGTGCCCGTAACCCCGAGCTGCGCTTTCGCCGGTAGAGTTGGCGCCGAAACGCCAACTTCTCAGGAGGACCGCCGGTGGCCCGGGTGATCGTGAGCGTGATGCCCAAAGCGGAGATTCTCGACCCGCAGGGTCAGGCGATTGTCGGTGCGCTCGGTCGCCTCGGACATCCGGGAATCTCGGAAGTGCGGCAGGGCAAACGTTTTGAGCTCGAAGTCGACGACAGCGTCGATGATTCGGCGCTCGCCGAGATTGCGGAATCGCTGCTGGCGAACACCGTGATCGAAGACTGGACCATCAGCCGGGAGACACAGTGACGGCACGCATCGGCATCATTACCTTTCCCGGCACGCTCGACGACGTCGACGCCGCCCGGGCCGCGCGCCGCGTCGGGGCGGAGCCGGTCAGCCTCTGGCACGCCGACGCCGATCTCAAGAGCGTCGACGCCGTGGTGGTGCCCGGCGGTTTCTCCTACGGCGACTATCTGCGGGCCGGTGCGATCGCCAGGTTCGCCCCGGTGATGACCGAGGTGGTGGAGGCCGCACGGCGTGGCCTGCCGGTGTTGGGCATTTGCAACGGTTTTCAGGTGCTCTGCGAGGCGGGGCTGTTGCCCGGGGCGCTGACGCGCAACGTGGGTCTGCACTTCATCTGCCGCGACGTGTGGCTGCGGGTGGCTTCGACCTCGACGGCGTGGACGTCGCGCTTCGAGCCCGACGCCGACCTACTGGTCCCGCTGAAATCCGGCGAGGGACGCTACGTGGCGCCCGCCGAGGTGATCGAGGAGCTCGAGGGCGAGGGGCGGGTGGTGTTCCGCTACCACGAAAACGCCAACGGCTCGCTGCACGACATCGCCGGGGTGAGCTCCGCCAACGGCCGCGTGGTGGGTCTGATGCCGCATCCCGAGCACGCCATCGAAGCGCTGACCGGGCCGTCGGATGACGGCCTGGGCCTGTTCTATTCGGTGCTCGACGGCGTGCTCGCCGGCTGAGCGGAAACGCCTGCGGCATCGCGTAATTCGGCAAAGGACGCGCCGATGGCGTCGGTGGCCTCGTGCGGGTCGTGGAAAGTTTGATCGTCGGTGAGCACCGCGACGCCGAGCCGGTCCACGTAACTCCACACGGTGATGTTGACCGGGGCGCCGGGAGACAGCACGCCGGTGGAGTAGATCTCGCTGACGGCCGCGCCACCGAAGTGGCCCCGTTCGCGCGGGCCCACCACGCTGGACACCGCGACGTTCATCAGCTTGTTCGGCGCGTCACGCAGGCCCAGCCATCGAAACGCGGCGGGCGCCAACGCGGTCGGCAGGTAGGCCATCATCTTCCCGTACAGCTCCGGACCCAGGACTTCGTGGTCTTCCTTGGCGATCTTGGTGGCCAGGGCGACCAGTCGGGCCCGTTCCACCGGGTCGGCGACGTGGACCGGCAGCGAGATCATCAGCCCGCTGATCTCGTTACCGGTGATCCGGTCCGACTTGTCGGTGGCCGTCGGCACCGAGGCGATGATGGGGCGATCGGCCGCGCCGTCATAGGCCAGCAGCAGCGTGCGCAACCCGCCGGTCGCCATCGCCAGCACCACGTCGTTCACCGTGATGCCCAAGGCTTTTGCCGTCGCCTTGACCTCGGGCAGCGACAACGAGGTACTGGCGAACCAGCGCCGGGGCGAGACGACGTGGTTGAGGAAGGTCGGCGGTGCGTCGAACGCGTCGGCCAGGTCGGGGTGATCGCCGCGCTCGCGGGACCGGCGGCGCACCCGCATCATCCCGACCGCCGCGTCCCTGAGCAGCCCGGGCAGTTCGCCGATCTGGCGGACGTGGTCGCGCGCCGCCGCGCGCACCAGGTCGGCACTGGACATCGTGACGCCGGCTTCGTCGTTGTCGCGCTCGTCGGTGCGCCCGTCGCGCAGGTCCATCGCGCGGGCCAGCAGGTTGACCGAGGCGACTCCGTCGGCCAGCGCGTGGTGAACCTTGCCGATCAGGGCGAATCGCCCACCGGCCAGCCCCTCGGCGAAATGAAACTCCCACAGCGGACGACTGCGGTCCAGGGGGGTGGATGCCACCTCACCGATCACCTGATCGAGCTCGCGCCGCCCACCCGGGGCGGGCACCCGCACCCGGCGCAGGTGATAGTCGAGGTCGACCTCGCAATTCTCCTGCCACATCGGGTGATGCAGATGCCACGGGATGTCAACGAGCTTGTAGCGCAACGGTTCCAGCAGATGGAGCCGGCGACGCACGTGGCGGCGGAAGGCCTCGAATCCGAATTCGCCGTCGGCGTCGGTCGGGTCGATGACGGCCACCTTGAGGGTGTGCGTGTGCAGGTTGGGCGTCTCGATGTAGAGCAGCATCGCGTCCATGCCGTTGAGTCGCTTCACAGGTCACCTCCAGCGGCCCCGGGCGCCGTCAGCCCAGGATCGGGAACCGGCGCTGCCCGGCCAGCCGCTTGAGCGCGGCCTCCATGACGGCGCGTACGTGGGCGTCGACCTCGTCGACGTCGGGGTCGTCGCCGAACTGGGCGGTGATGTCGATCGGCTCCAGAACCTCGGTGACGATCTTTGCCGGCAGGGGCACGTTGGGCGGGAAGATCACGCTGAGCCCGAACGGGAACCCGACGCTGATCGGCAGGATGTCCATCCGCGCCTTGGTTAGCCCCAGCTTGCGGGCGAACCAGTTGCCCCGGGTGAGGAACAGCTGGGTCTCCTGGGCGCCGATGGACACCGTCGGCACGATGGGCACCCCGGCTTCGATGGCGGTCCGCACGTATCCGGTGCGGCCATTGAAGTCGATCGTGTTCGCGCTGAAGGTCGGCCGGTAGGAGTCGTAGTCGCCGCCCGGGAACACCAGTACCACCGCGCCGGAATGCAGGGCGGTGGCGGCGTTTTCGCGGCTGGCCTCGATGACCCCGAGCCGGCGCAGCCAGCCGTCCAACGGGCCGATGAACAGGCCGTAGTGGCCG
This sequence comes from Mycobacterium sp. 1482292.6, assembly GCF_001672995.1. Taxonomy (NCBI): domain Bacteria; kingdom Bacillati; phylum Actinomycetota; class Actinomycetes; order Mycobacteriales; family Mycobacteriaceae; genus Mycobacterium; species Mycobacterium sp. 1482292.6. The sequence continues at coordinate 8,897 of NZ_LZKV01000099.1, forward strand.
AGGGTGTACACCGGCCGGTCGTAGCCGAAGTGTTCGTAGAAGGCGGGGGAGAAGATCAGCACGTCCGGGGTCAGCATTCCCCCCGAGTGGTTGGACACCACCAGGGCGCCACCCGAGGGCGGGACGTTGTCGATGTGTCGCACCTCGGCCCGGTAGTACCGTTTGATGGCCGGCCCGAGCACTCTGGTGACCTGTTCGGTGAAGGCCGGGTCCCATTTGGCGGTTTCGTGGTTGTCCGCCGCGTCCACACCGTTGCCCGTCATGGCTCCCCGCTGTCTGTTCTGCGCTCTTTGCTATTTGTTGCCGGTGTGACGCCGGCCTCAAACCTGGAACCCTGGCTAGCATATGCTACTCTCCATTTAGGAGAATGTCATATCCGTTTGCTGGGGAGCGAGCGAGCAGTGGGGGAGCATGTCCGAAAAGGTTCTGGTAACTGGGGGTTTCGGCCTCGTCGGGTCCCAGACGGTGCGGCGACTGGTTGCCGACGGCCATCGGGTCGTCGCGGCCGACCTCGGCACCGCCGCCCAGCGCAAGGCCGCGAACTCGCTGCCGGTGGGCGCCGAGGCGCACTGGGCCGATCTGACCGACCCGGCTCAGGTTGATCGCCTGCTCGCCGACACGTCGCCCTCCGCCATCGTTCACCTGGCCGCGGTGATCCCGCCGGGAATTTATCGCCAGCCCGCGCTGGGCCGCCGCGTCAACGTCGACGCGACAGTCTCGTTGCTGCGCGCGGCGCAATCGCGGCCGCATCCGGGGCGGTTCATCCAGGCGTCCAGCAACGCCGTCTACGGCGCGCGCAACCCCCACCGCCACGCCGAGCTGCTACGCCCGGATTCGCCGATGAACCCGGCCGACCTCTACGGCGCCCACAAGGCCGAAGCCGAACGCCACATCCGATCCGCGGATCTCGAGTGGGTCATCTTGCGCCTCGGCGGGGTGATGAGCGTGGAACCGGACGCGATGCCGTTCAGCGTCGATGCGTTGTACTTCGAAAGCGCCCTGCCGACCGATGGTCGCATCCACACCGTCGACGTGCGCGACGTCGCGCGCGCGTTCGCCGCGGCCGTCACCGCCGACGTCGCCGGTGAGACGCTGCTGATCGCCGGTGACGAGTCGCACCGCCTTCGGCAGGGTGAGATCGGCAAGGCGCTGGCGGCCGCGCGTGGTCTGGTCGACGTCTTGCCCGGGGGCCGGCCGGGCGATCCGGACAGCGACGACGGCTGGTTCGTCACCGACTGGATGGATACCGCTCGCGCCCAGCAGGTGCTGGAGTTCCAGCACCACTCGTGGCCGGACATGCTCACCGAGATGCGAGCCACCGCGGGGTGGCGGCGCTACCCGATGCGGCTGATCTCCCCCCTGGCGCGGCGGTTCCTCAAGAGCCGTGCGGCCTACCGGGATGCGCCCGGACGCTACGCAGACCCGTGGGGCGCAATACGCGCCAAGCTGGGTGAGCCGCGCCCGGATGCCCCGTCGGCCGACTAGCTCGGCGGAACTTCAGCCGGCCTCGCGCAGCAGTGACCGTTCCGTCGAAGGCAATTCGGCGGACGGACTCAGTTCCTCGAAGAGCTCGGTGGCGTCGGCGATGGTTCGGTCGACGAACGACGCGAAATCGGTGAACGAGACGTCGCTTCGGACCCATTGCGACTTGCGTGCCACCACGCCGATGCGCTGCGGATCCGACGAGCCGTGCACGATCGCGGTGACGTGGCGGTCAAGGCGGTTCCACCTGTCGGCGAAGTAAGTCAGCCAGGGGCGGTCGGCCGCCGGGAAGTAGCACCCCGGGCTGACCCGGATGATCAGCACGTCGTCATGCGCCGGCGAGACCTCGAAGTGAATGTGCAGGCGCCGCGGAGCGCTGGTGACGAAGAAGTATTCGCCGTCGTGGTGGCCACGAAAATAGCGCCGCCCGCGGGTGCGCAAGTAACGTTCGATCAGGTTCGCGCACAGCTGCTCATTCGTCATGAATAGATGTTGCGGCCGACATCTTTGTAGATGCTTGGAGCCAAGCGATGCGGCACCGAAGAATTCGTTGAGAATTCGCTGAGTGGCGGGCTACGCCTGGTCGCGCCGTTCCACGATCCCGGCGCCCGGACCCGGGACCGTACGCGGCAACGTGACCGAAAATCTGTATCGCTCGGGGCGATAGTGGAACTCCACCACCTCGAGCGGCTTGCCATCATGGCCGTAGCTGGTGCGTACGAGGACCAGCACGGGTGAACCCAGCGGCAGGTTGAGGGCGCCGGCCACCTCCAGCGATGCGCCGGCCGCGTGAATCTCATAGTTGGCCCGCGCGACGGGAATCTCGAGTCGGCGCTCCCACATGGTGTAGGTGCTTTCCATCGCCTGCGCGGTCTGCTCGTCGGTCGCGCTCCTCAGCAAGGGCTCCACGGCCTTGCCCAATCCGGTTGGCAGGTAGGCGATCATCAGGGCGAGGGGTTGCTCGCCGTCCCGGAACCGCCTGTGCACACAGAGGACTTTCGACAGGCCGAGAGTTTCCGCGATTCGCTGCGGCGCATCTTCGACGCGGTGCGACAAGACGTCGACGTTCGGTGTGATCCCGGAGCCGGCCAGAACCTCGGTGATGGTCCGCACGCCGGGTCCGAGTTCTTGTTTGACCGGGTTGGCCACGAAGGTGCCCAGGCCCTGCTTTCGCACCAGCCATCCTTGGCGTTCGAGCAGCCCGACGGCCGCGCGCACGGTCACCCGGCTCACGCGGCTGCGGTCGATGAGTTCTCGCTCGGTGGGCAGTCGCGCGCCGCGGGGCAGGCGCTGTTTGACGATCGCCGCCTTGAGGGCCTCGGCGAGCTGGGTGCTGGCCGGCACGCTGCCGCGCGATATCCGCAGATCGGCGGCGTCGAGATCCAGCGCGTCGGGGGCCACGAGATGTATTAAAACGTCTCGTCTCGGCGGGGTAAAGGCGGTACTGATCCGGTCGCTACGGCCGGTCGAGATCGATCCGCAGCGTCAGCAGATCGGTGCCCAATGCGCGCACCAGCGAGCTGTTGAACCGCGGCAGGACGGCCAATCGGGCGACCGGGTCATCCTCGGGTAGCAGCACAGCAGTTCCCGATCGCCAGCGGCCGCGAATTCGGATGCGAATCCGGTTGTCGGCCTTGATGTTTCGGACGTAATCCGAGGAGTCGCCGTGGTCGGATACCAGCCAGAACGTTCCTTTTTCGAGCCGTCCTCCCACCGGGGTGCGCCGTGGCCGTCCGCTGACCCGGCCGGTTGTCTCCAGCAGTACCTGGGTGGGCAGACGCCGGGTGACCGGGTTGGCTACGTACCGATGAAAGCGGCTGACCCAGCGGCGTTTGCGGTCGGGGAGGGGTCCGTTCATGCTCATGGCTCCCAGCATTGCCGAGACTGGCGGTCTCGTCAATAGGAGCGCTAGCCTGCAGCTGTGACGGTGAACCGGCGGGCGCATACGGGCAGCCGACGCAATGAAGCGGCGGAGCGGGCAATCCTGGATGCGGCCGCGGACTTGTTAGCCGCCGCGGGCGGAGACGTTCAGATCACTGTGTCCGCCATCGCCGAGCGGGCAGGCGTAGGCAAACAAACGATCTACCGCTGGTGGCCATCGAAAAGCGCGGTGCTGCTCGATGCGATGGTGCACCGGGCGCAGCAAGCCGCACCGATACCCGACACCGGGCACCTGGACGGCGATCTGCGCGCGTTTCTCAGCTCCACCTTTTCCGCCGCGGCCGTCCATCGCACGCTGCTGATGGGCGCGCTACGCGAGGCGCTGGGCGACGTTGCGACGATGGAGCGGCTGGCGGCCTTCACGGCGACGCGTCGCGAAGAGTTGGCGCGGATAGTGCACCGGGCCGAAACCCGCGGTGAGATCGCACCGATGGACCGGCCCGAAATCGTGGTCGACCAGGTTTTCGGATTACTCTGGTACCGAATGGCTTTCGCTCACCAGCCGCTCGATGAGCAGGCCGCCGATGATCTGGCGGCCGCGGTGGCGGCCCAGCTTCGCACGACCCGGGAGGATTGACGTGCCGTTCGCCGTGGAGAGGTTCGACCACATCGTCTTGAATTGCCGCGACGTCGAAGCCACCGCCGCATGGTACGAGCGGGTGCTGGGCATGCGGCGTGAGACGTTCGGGCCCTCGCGCAGAACGGCGCTGCGCTTCGGGAAGCAGAAGATCAACCTGCGACCGGTCGGGGCGTTGGTCGACGACCCCGACTGGTTCACCGGGTCCGTCGAGGCGGCCGGTTCCGAGGACCTGTGCTTTGTCACGCGCGCCAGTCCGGATGACGTGCGCGCCCATCTCGGCGCGTGTGGGGTGGAGGTGATCGCCGGACCGGTGACCAAAGTAGGGGCCCTGGGCGAGATGACCTCGCACTACTGCCGTGACGTCGACGGAAACCTGATCGAGATCGCCGTCTACTAGGAGTCGGCCAGCGGATACAGCGCGGGAAGGTTGATCACGATCGCTTCCTGGGTGCTGCGGGCGATCACCACCTCGGCGGTGGTGTCGGGGTCGGGGTTTTCCTCCCGGTGGGGCAGGTACGGCGGGATGAAGACGTAATCGCCGGGTGCGGTGGCGATGCGGACTTCCTCGTTGCCATCGTGAAAGACGAACTCCGGGTTGCCACTTCGCACATAGATGGCGGTTTCGGATTCACCGTGGTGGTGGTTGTCCGAGGCCGATCGCGGCGACGCGTGCGTCTCACCCATCCAGAGCTTCTCCGCGCCGACCGACCGGCCGGACAGGGCGGCGAAGCGCCGCAGCCCCTCGGATTGTGCGGTATCGGAGCTGATCTCGGATGCCTTGATGTGGCGTACCCGGTTGCGTGCGACCGGCGTCGCTGTGTCGTCGAAGTCTGGATGGAACCCGTCTGCGGTGGCCATCGGTCAATTATCGTCCGTGGCGTCCCGATACGCCTCGAGCAGTCTGAGCCACAGCTCGCTGATTGTCGGGAAGCACGGCACCGCATGCCACAGCCGGTCGACCGGCACCTGGCCGGCGACGGCGATGGTCGCCGAGTGTAGGAGCTCGGTCACGCCCGGGCCGACGATGGTCATGCCGAGCAGGTGACCGCGATCCGCCTCCACCACCATCCGCGCGCGGCCCGTGTAGCCGTCGGCGTAAAGCTTGGCCCCCATCACCACGTCGCCGATTTCGACGTCCACCGTGCGGACCCGGTGCCCGGCCCGTTCGGCTTGCGCAGCCGTCAGTCCGACGGCGGCGGCTTCGGGATCGGTGAAGAAGGCCTGCGGCACCGCATGATGGTCGGCGGTCGTCACATGCGCGCCCCACGGTTTGGTGTCCAATGGCTTTCCCGCCGCGCGGGCGCCGATGGCCGCACCGGCAATGCGGCCCTGGTACTTGCCCTGGTGGGTGAGTAGGGCCCGGTGGTTGACGTCGCCGGCCGCGTAAAGCCAGCCATCCTCCGCGGCGCCGTGGACCAGGCAGGTGTCGTCCACCTCGAGCCAGCTGCCCGGTGTCAGTCCCACAGTCTCCAAACCGATGTCGTCGGTCAGCGGGGCGCGTCCGGTGGCGAAGAGCACCTCGTTGACCTCCAACCCGGTGCCGTCGTCCAAGTCGAGGACGACGTGGGATTCGTCCGGTCGGCGCAGCGCGCGAACCGACACCCCCACTCGCACGTCGACGCCGCCCTCGGTGAGGCCCCGCCCGATCAGCTCACCCACGAAGGGCTCCATTCGCGGCAGCAGTCCAGAGCCTCGCACCAGCAGGGTCACCTGGGAGCCCAATCCCTGCCACGCCGTGGCCATTTCGACGCCCACGCCGCCGGCGCCGACGACCGCGAGCCGTTCGGGGACCGCGCTGCTATCGGTGGCCCGCCGGTTGGTCCATGGCCTCGCCTCGGCGAGGCCGGGCAAGTCGGGCAGCGCCGACCGGCTTCCGGTGCAGATGACCACCGCATGCCGTGCCGTCAGTGCCAGCCGTTCGCCGGCGCCGTCGGTGACGACGACGCGGCGCGCGCCGTCCAATCGCCCGTGCCCGCGTATCAGGGTCGCGCCGATCCCACTCACCCAGTCGGCCTGGCTGCTGTCGTCCCAGTCGGTCACGTAACGGTTCCTTCGCCCAAAGACGCCCTCGGCGTTCAGCGGCCCGGTGACCGCATCCCGCGCACCGTCGATTCTGCGGGTGTCGGAAAGCGCAATCACCGGGCGCAGCAACGCTTTACTGGGCACGCATGCCCAATACGAGCATTCACCGCCGACTAGTTCCCGCTCGACCAGAGCAACACGCAGTCCTGCGGCGCGGGCGCGTTCGGCGGCGTTCTGGCCGATCGGCCCGGCGCCGAGGACTACGACGTCGAACGCTGCTGCCCCAGCTGCTGCCATGCTCGACGATCCTTTCGCTTGGTGGCCACGGCGCCGAGGGTGCACGCTGTGTTTTCATCGGAGCTCGATCAGCCGCTCGGCGAGCTCGCGTAGATCTCTGACGACGATGTTCGGCTGCGGCAGGCCGTCGACCGGCAGCGGTGCGTTGCCCCGCCGGGTGATCAGAGCCCCACCGAATCCGACACTCTGCGCACCGATGGTGTCCCACACATGTGCGGCGACCATCATGCAGTCAGCCGGGGCGATCCCGATCGTCTCGCATGCGTACTGATACACGGCGGGTGAGGGCTTGAAGACGCTGCGCGCATCGACGCTCAGTTGGTGTTCGAAGTAGCCCGCTAGCCCCGAACTCTGCAGAGCCGTCGGGCCATCCGGGTTGGGCGGGGAATTACTCAGGGTTGCCAGCCGAAAACCGTTGTCACGCAGCGCCGCAAGCCCCTCGGCGACATCGGAGTGTGCCGGCATGGTGAGCAGTCCTACCTTCAGGCGGTCCAGATCGTCGTCGGTGACGTCCACCCGGTGGATGTCGCCCAACATGCGCAGCACCCCCTGGGCGAGCACCGGAAACGTCACGTAGTGGCCAGCCAGCGTGATGGCCGTCGAGTACATGATCAACTGCGCAAACCATTCCCGCAGGACGCCGTCGTCGCCGAACAACTCGCCGAAAAGCGGTGCGATCGACTCGATATCGAGCAACGTCTCGTTGACGTCGAAGATCAGGACGGACGGTGATGCCATCGCTAGCGCTCGACGTTCTTTCGTTGGGGGATGTCCGGTCGGAGATACCCCACGAGGCACAACACAATCAACGACATCGCCGCCACCGGCCACCACAAAGCGAGCAGCGCCGCCGTCACGAACACCCCGAGGGTGATGAACGACCGCATTTGCAGCATGCGGCGCATCCGCGCTGAAACGTCTTGGTGGGAGGGCCGATCCACCGCTTCCCAGCACAGCGCCAGGTAGGTGATGTTGACCAGGACGAAGACCGCGGCGTACAGCGATACCGGCGCCGGCGCCAGCCTGCTGTCGGCTATCCACTCGGTGGTGAACGGGATCAGCGACACCGAAAACAGGTGCGCGAAGTTCGACCACACCAGCCGCGGGGTCGCTACCTGGGCGTAGTTGAACAGGTGGTGATGGTTGACCCAGACGATCGCTATGAACAGATAGCTGACCACGTAGCTCAGCCCGGTGGGCCACAGCGGAAGCAGGGCGCGAAAGCCATGGGCGCTCGGTGGTCTGAGTTCCAACACCAGGATGGTGATGAGCACGGCGAACACGCCGTCGGAGAATCCGCGCAGCCGTTCAGGACTGGAGTCTCGTTCTGCCACCGCTACCTCCCGCTGCCCCATGCCTGAGCCGCTGTCAAGCCGACTGATGGTTCCGCTCCTGCACCACCCAGGCATTGCCGTCGGGATCGCGGAAGTCGGCAAAGCTCGCATAGTCACCCCGATGCGGGTCGGTACCCGGGAGGAATCTGCCGCTCCAGCCGCCGTCGGTGTCCTTGTGACGTATCTCGCCGACGGTTATGCCGCGATCAGTCAATTCCGCGCGGCAGGCCTCGATGTCGGAGACCACGAGATAGAGGCCCCGCACCGAGCCACTCGGCGCATCGGTCAGGCCCACACCGAATTGGATTGAGGTGCCCGAGCCTTCGGGCGTCAATTGGATCACCCGGAACTCGGGGGTGGGTGCGTAATCGACGTCGAGGTTGAAGCCGACCTGGTCGCGGTAGAACCGTAGTGAGCGGTCGGGATCCGCGACGGGCAAGACAACGACTTCCAGGGACGCCCTCATGTGGCGCTCCGGTTCTGTCCTGACACCTCGTCCGTGTCGAGCCCCCGGTCGACGCCATGTGGGATGACCGTCTGCCCGGGTTCGAGCTGAAGTTGCTTGCCGTCGAGGTGCACGTCGATCTTGTCGGGTTCGAAGGACACCAGATTGCGGACCCGCGCGACCTCCGTCCAAGCGTCCACGTAAGACCATGCCGCGCGCTGGTGGGTTCCGATGTCATAGTAGGAACAGATTCCCTTGTACGGGCAAAACGTCTGGATATCAATGGGTCTCAGCGCGGACTCGTCGGTGTCTTCGCGCGGCACGTACCATCTGGGCGCAAAGCCTGACTCGTACAGCGCCAACGGGCGATGAGTGTCGGCGACCACCCGGTCGCCATCGCGGACAACCAGATGCCTTGCGGTAGAACGAATGTCGATACGGTGATAGGCGTCCGCGGCGTGCCCGACGATCCGTTCCTCTTCCTCGTAGAACGCATCCATGGCGCGCCAGGCAAACGCCACCCGGCCCTCGAGAACGGCGGCATACGCCGGTAGCCCGGTGTGTTCCCACGCGCTGTGATTGGTCTCGCGCCCCGATGCGGAGACGGAGAACCACTGGGTGGCCCCGAGATCGCGGTGTTGCGTCACCCGGTCCTCGGCGCGCAGCGTTTCGTCTTCGATGTCAGCGCGGGGAAAGTAGGCGACTGGATATCGGCCCGGTTCGTGTAGCAGGATCACGTCTTCGCTGTCGACTATCCATCTGTCCGCGAAGCGTACTTTCATCCGTCGCCGCAGCGGCTCGGCGAAGAGCAGCCGCGCCGGCAGTGGCTGCTCGGTCAGGAAATGCCCCACCGATCCCGTCGCAAGCGGGCCTTGCTGCCATGCGAGCCCCATGATCGTGTCCCTTCGTCGCGAAAACTTTTCGGCGTCCGCGGTCACGTCACTGCATGACGACGACCATCTTCCCGCCGGCTTCTCCCGCCTCCATCACGCGGTGCGCCTCTCGGATCTGCTCGAAAGAGAAGATGTGTGACGGCTTCGCATCCAGTTCGCCGTCGGCAACCTGCCGGGCGATGTCTTGCAGGGGTACGTCTGAGAGCGGAAAGCCCGGTGTCCCAAAGACGAAGCTCCCGAAGAAGTTCCAGTTCACGCCGCTGGCCATGCGCAGCAGCGGGTTGAAATCGCCAATCGGGTCGAGTCCGCCCAACCATCCGGCCAGGCACGCCGTGCCGCCGCGCCGCAACATGTCGAGGGAGTCGAGGATGGTGCTGTTGCCCACCAGGTCCAGGACCGCGTCAATGTCTTTGGTTTCGGGGATGTGGGAGGCCAGGTCGCGCCTTTCCAGTTCGACGCGCGAAGCGCCTAACTTTTCCAGCATCGGCAAGCGATCGCTGCTTCGCGCCGTGGCGATGACCCGCGCGCCGGCGGTGACCGCCATCTTGAGTGCGGCTTGGCCGAATGAGGAGGTCGCGCCCCGTAAAACCAACGTTTGTCCGGATCTCAGGTCGAGGTTGCGGAACAGGCATGTCCAGGCGACCGCGTAGGTCTCGGGCAGGGCGGCCAAATCCGACCAGGGCAGGTCCGACTCAATGAGGGCGACATTGGCGGCGCGAACCCGCGTGTACTCGGCGTAGCTGCCGTTGATGGTGCGCCCCAGCCCGCCCATCAGCGCCGCCACCTTGGCTCCGACCGGGAATTCGCCGCCCGGGCACGAGTCGACGATGCCGACGCATTCGATCCCGCTGACCTCGGCCGCCTCAGCCCATTCACCGCGACGCATGTGCATCTCGGCGTGGTTGATGCCGAAACCCTTTACCGCAATGACGACTTCGCCATCTTTCGGCAGGGGCTTGGGGATGTCGGTGTAGACCAGACTGTCCAGACCGCCAAACTTTTCCAAGATGATCGCCCGCATGGTTTCGCCGCCGGGTTGCTCGCGTACGACCGCCGGTGCGGTTGGCAGCTGAGGTGACTCGAGCACGGACATCGGCTGCCTCTTTCACCATCGTTGGCGGCGACGGCGCCCGGCGGCGCGACGCAAATATTGGGCCAACTGACCCATTATTATGGGCGTCCACACCGACCATGTCCAGCGAAAGGTCAATACTCAGGCCTCGCGCCGACCGCGAGACGACACGGCTCGACGCTTACGCCGCGGCGGGTGCGCCGCAAAGGAGCGCACATAGTCGACCGCGGCATTGACGGCGACCCGCAGCGGTTGCGGATCGCCGGTGACGTGGGTGAGCATCGCGCCGCCCTGGTGCGCGGCGACCAGCGATACGGCCAGATGCCGCGCGTCGGCCTCCGGGCGCAAATCTCCGCGCTCGCGCATCGACTCCAGTCCGGCCCGAAACAGGTCGATCCATTGGTCGTATCCCGCGGCCAGGTCATCGTGGACCTCGCGGTCGCCCTCGATCAGCTCACCGGCCAGGGACCCATAAACGCAACCGCCGACGCGGTACACGGCGTCGATGTCGGCCACGCAGGCATCGGCCCACGCCCGCAGGGCATCTAGGCTGTCGAGTCCGGCGAACTGTGGCCGAGTGTGAAAGTCCCGCACGTCATTACGGCGCGCATCGATGACGTGGCGGGTCAGGTCGCGCTTATCGCCGAAGTAGTGCGAGATCTGGGATCCACTCACAGCGGCGGCGCGGCGAACCTGGTCGACGCTCGTGTTGGCGACGCCCCGCTCGAACATCAGCCGGGCGGCGACCTCGATGATGCGCGCGCGTGTCGCCAGTCCCTTGCGGGTGAAGCGCGATGGGTTGCGTTCGGTCACTTCACCACCTTCGGCACCAATCGCTCAGCCGGCCCGTCGCGCCGGGCGACGCGCGCTGGACCGGCGCGGCGGACGGGGTGCGCGCTCGGCGGGGTCGGTGGCGAACAGACGCAAATAGTTGATTGCGAAGCGAATGGCGTCGGCGTGGGGCCACTCCTCTCGGTAAGTGAAGGTCAGCACGCCACCGCCCTGGTGCGCGGCGACGATCACCAACGCCAGCTGATGTGGATCGGCATCGCGAACCAGCAATCCGTCGTCTTTCATCCGCGCAATCGCCTGTTCCAGCAAGTCAATCCACTGCCGGTACCCGGCCGCCAACGCCTCGCGCGTGGCGTCGTCTGACTTCGCCAACTGGGCGGTGAGCGCGTGATAGGTGGGGGTGCCGAAATAGCCGATGCGCCGCAGGTAGCGCATGTTCAGGTCGATCCACCGCTCGAAGTCGTCAAACGAACCCAGGCCGCGAAGTGTGGGCTGGCGGTGAAAGTCCAAGACGACGCCGATCTGGCGCCTGATCACCGCGCGGATGAGCGTCGCCTTATCGGCGAAATAGTGGGCGAGCTGTGAGCCGCTGACGGAAGCCGCCCGGCGAACGCCGTCCATGTTGAACGCGGACAGGCCCTTTGTGACGATCAGCTCGGCGGCGGCCTGCACGATCCGGTCGCGGGTGGCACGCCCCTTGGCGGTCAACCGTTGTTCACCATGAACATCGGGATGGGCCATCGCGTCAGGCTAACCTGGTAGCGCCCCCATTTATGGGATCTCCAGCCCATACATCGGCTCAGGCGCGGCCTTGCCTGGCGAGGAAGTTCCGGATCAGGTGCGCGACGTCGTCGCACGCCGACTCCAGCAGAAAGTGTCCGCCGTCGAGCAGATGGATCTCGGCGTCGGGCAGGTCGTCGGCGAACGCCTCGGCGCCGGCCGGGCCGAAGATCTCGTCGCCGCGGCCCCAGACGGCCAGCAGCGGCACCCGGGTGGCCCGGAAGTAGTCGTGCAGGCGCGGATAAAGGGGCGCATTGGTGGCGTAGTCGCGAAACAGCTTGAGCTGCACCAGGTCATTGCCCGGACGGGAGATCAGGGCGTAGTCGTGTTGCCAGGATTCGGGATCGATCAGCGTCTCGTCGGCCACGCCGGTCACGTACTGCCAACGGGTGGCCTCCAGGGTGAGGAACTGGCGCACGGCCGCCTCGGTACCCGCCGTCTGCTCCTGTTGGTATGCCTGCACGACCTTCCAGAAGCTCTCGACGAATCCCGCGTCATACCCATTGCCGTTCTGGCTGATGATCGCGGTGATCGCGGCCGGGTCGCGCAACGCGAGTCGCCAGCCGATCGGCGCGCCGTAGTCCTGGACGTACATGGCGTACCGGTCGACGCCCAGGGTCCGCAGCAGGTTTGCGGTCAGACCGGTCAGCGCGTCGAAGGTGTAGTCGAAGTCGTCGACCGGTGGCGCGTCGGACAGCCCGAAGCCCAAGTGATCCGGCGCGATGACGTGGTAACCGTCGGCCAGGGCCGGGATCAGGTGACGGAACATGTACGAGCTGGTGGGAAAGCCGTGCAGGAGGAGCACCGTGGGACCGGCCGGGTCTCCTGCCTCGCGGTAGAAGAGTCGATGGCCGTCGACCGTGGCGTAGCGATGGTGAACAGCAGGCATGACGTTCCTCCTGACTCAGCGCATTTCACCGTGGTACGCCGCCGCGGCGTCCGACGGAAAATCCGCGAACCCATCTCAAGTTTCTGGGTTATCCGACCCATTATGCACCGCCGCCGAGGTGAGCGACAGCCCTGCGGAGCCGATGTATTGCCGTGCGGACTGGCCTGCCATATTCTGGGCCAATCATCCCAGTTGGGCTCGCTACGGATACGAGCTGGTTCGAGGTGACATGGTCGACAGGCTTGTTTCGGTGAACGTGGGCATGCCCAAGAACGTCGAATGGCGCGACAAAACCGTCTACACGGGGATATGGAAGGCCCCGGTCGAGGGACCGGTCATGGTGCGCCGCCGCAACGTCGACGGTGACGGTCAGGGCGACCTCGCCGGTCACGGCGGTGAACAACGCGCGGTGATGGTGTACCAGAGCGAGTCCTACGACTTCTGGAAGAGCTACCTGAAGCGCGACGACTTGCGAGCCGGGCACTTCGGGGAAAACTTCACCGTCACCGGGCTCGCCGACGACGACGTCTGCATCGGCGACCGCTATCGCATCGGTGACGCCGAGTTCGAGGTGACCCAGCCGCGCGTCACCTGCTTTCGGGTCGGTCTTCGCCTCGACGAGCCCGACATGCCCAATCTGTTGGTGGCCCAGCATCGCCCGGGCTTTTACTTCCGCGTGATCACCGAGGGCCACGTGCGAGCCGGTGACGACATCGTGCGGACCCGCCGCGGCCGCCACGAACTCAGCGTCGCCGCTGTGGACGCGCTGCTTTATCTACCCGACCGCAACGTCGAGACGCTGCGCAAGGCCGTCGACATTCCGGCGCTGAGCCCGGGTTGGCAGCAGTCGTTTCACGAGCTGCTGGCCGCGCACGATGGAGCCACTTCCGCGGTGGCGCCGCCCATCGGAGTCGAACCGGGGTGGCAGGGCTTTCGTAGCTTGCGGGTCACCGAAACATGCTGGGAGAGTCCAGAAGTGCTCTCGATCCGGCTCAAGGCCGACGACCAGGCTCCGCTGCCACCGGCGCTGCCCGGGCAGTACTTGACGATCAAGATCGCCGGCGCCGGCTTGCCCGCGCCGCTGCGCAGCTATTCCCTATCGGACGACTCCTCCGCCGGCTATTACCGCATCAGCGTCAAGCGCGAGGACCACGGCGTGGTGAGCCGGTGGTTGCACACCCACATCAAGCCGGGGTCGGTAATCGCGGCGGCCGCTCCGCGTGGCGACTTCTGCTTGACCGAGGACGAGGGCCCGGTCGTCCTGTTCTCCGCCGGAATAGGCGCGACGCCGGTGCTGGCGATGCTGCACGCCCTGTCCGCGGCCGGAAGCCGGCGCGACATCTGGTGGTTGCACACCACCCGCAACCGGGAAACGCAGGTGTTCGCAGCCGAAGTCGAGACGCTGATCGGATCGTTACCGCACGCCCGGCAGCGGGTCTTCCTTACCGAAACGCAGGGCCGGCTGCGCCGGGAGTCGATCGCGGGACTGGGCCTGCCGACCGACGCCACCGTTTACCTTTGCGGTCCAACCCAATTCATGACGGATATGCGCGACGCCTTGACAGGAATGGGATTCGACCCGTCCCGGATCCACACCGAGCTGTTCGGCGCGCTGCCCGCGATCAACCCGGGGGTGGTCGATGCGGGCGAGCGCAAGCCGCCCCACCTGCCCGCCGGCCCACTGGGTGTCGGACCGGCGATCACCTTCACGCGCAGCGGATTAACGGTCAACTGGTCACCCGCGTACCGCAGCATCCTCGATCTCGCCGAAGCATGCGACGTGCCAACCCGCTTCTCCTGCCGCAGCGGCGTGTGTCACGTGTGCGTCACCGGAATCGTCTCCGGCGCAACCACTTACGTTCAGCGGCCGCTGGATCCGCCGGGTGACGGGTCGGTACTGATCTGCTCGGCGGCGCCGGAAACCGACGTGGTGCTCGATCTGTAGTGCTCAGGCGACGATTGCTTGCTGCCCTCCGGTCGCATGCAAGACTGCGCCGTTGACGTAGCTGGCCTCCGGCGAGGCGAGAAAGACTACGGCACTGGCGATTTCGATCGCGTCGGCCACCCGCTTCAGCGCCGTGATGGCCGCGATGGTCTCGAGGGCGCCCGGAAGCGCCGCGGCCCCAGGCGTTTCCGTCGGCCCCGCGGCCACCGCGTTCACCCGCACGCCCGACTCGCCGAATTCATCGGCCCATACGCGGGTCAGCTGCTCCAAGCCGGCTTTGGTGGCTCCGTAGATCCCCGCCCCGCGCGTTGCGAACGACGCTGCGAGGGTGCTCACGTTCACCACCGCACCGTGGCCCCGGGCGGCCATGGCCGGCACCAACTTCTGCACCAGGATGTAGGGGGCGTGCAGGTTGACGTTCACGTGTTCGTCGAAGGTCGCGTCGTCGGTGTCGGCGGTCGGCCCGAATTCATAGATACCGGCGTTGTTGACCAGGATGTCCACCGGCCCGGCCTCGGTGGCCAATCGCCGCACCTCGTCGGCGACGTTGAGATCCGCCGCGACGAAACGAGCTGTACCACCGGCATTTTCGATGTCGCGGACGGTTTTTGCGCCGCGTTCGGCGTTGCGGCCCTGCACCACGACCTCGGCGCCGCGACGTGCAAGCTGCAGTGCGATTTCCCGGCCGATACCCGATGTAGCACCGGTCACCAACGCGGTCGATCCGGCCAATGATGTTGCCATCGAAATCCTGCCTCCAGGAGAGAAGTTCAATTGCTCTCCCGGTAAGCAGCGGTTGGTCGGCGTTTATTCCTAGGGGTTCAGCGGGACGGACGCCTCGGCGGTGTAGCACAGGAAGGTCAGCGTCTCCTGCAGGTACAGCTGCACGGTGTCCGCGTCGTGGCTGGTGTATCCGATCGACACGTCGGTGCCGAGCTGCAGGTCGAAGTCGCCGCCGCGGGTGGTCAGCACGAACGCGCCGTCGATGGCCGGTGCCCAGATGATGTCTCCGGGAACCAGTCGGTCGATGTGTTCGAGGATCGGATATCCGTGTTCGGTGGTCTCGCTGACCCGGGTGTAGACGTCGGCGGACAGCAGCACCGAGTACGGGCCGTCAACACCGGCCAGCCGGAGTTCGGAGATCGCCTGGGTGATGACGTCGGGGATCTCGCGCGGATCGGCCGGCAGGGTCAGCGATTTGTTCGAGCTGGCCGAGCGGATGCCCTCGATCGACGCCGCGGCGTAGCCCTCGAAGATGGCCCGGTCTTCCACGAACGCCAGCTTCTTGGCGGCCTCCTTGACCGGATCCCAGTCGGAGTCGTTGGCGCCGCGCTCGACGTTGTCGATCTCGTAACGAGACAGGGTGAACGGAACCCGCAGGCGGACAAGGGGTTTGCTCTCCCGCAGATGAGCCTCCACACCCTCGGTGGGCGACGCCACGTTGGCGAGCCGACCGGTGCTGACGGCGGCGGCGACTGGTCCGCCCGGCTCGCTGACGTCGACGACCCGGCGCCCGGCGATGTGTCGCTTGAAGGTGCGGGTCGCCTCCGTTTCGATCTCGTGCCAGGCGGCGTCGGTGACCGGTGCCAGGTCGCGGTAGAGGTTGTTCATAAGGAGGTTCCTTTCAGGCTGCCGATCGAAAGTGAGCCGTTCTGTGCAACAGGCGTTTCCGCCACCGGCGCTGCGGGCAGCGGCGGTGGATCATCGAGAAAGTCCAGGGTGGGGGAGAAGAACATTCCGCCGGTTACGGCGGTGGAGAAGTCGAGGATGCGGTCGGTGTTGCCCGGGGGATCGCCGAGGAACATGTTGCGCAACATTCGTTCGGTGACTTGGGGTGTCCGCGAATAGCCGATGAAGTAGGTGCCGTATTCGCTCTTGCCGAGTTCGCCGAACGGCATGTTGTGGCGCACGATTTTCAGTTCCGTGCCGTCGTCGTCGGTGATCACGTTGAGCGCGATGTGGGAGTTGGCCGGCTTCACATCGTCGTCGAGTTCGATGTCGTCCAGCTTGGTCCGGCCGATCACCCGCTCCTGCTCGGTGACCGAGATCGAATGCCACGACGACATGTCGTGCACGTACTTCTGCACGTGCACATAGCAAGAGCCGGCGAAGTCGGGGTCCTCGTCGCCGATCGCGGTGGCACTTTCGGCCAGCGCGCCGTCCGGGTTCTCGGTGCCGTCAACGAATCCGAGCAAGTCGCGGTTGTCGAAGTAGCGGAAGCCATGCACCTCGTCGACCACGGTGACCGCGCCAGCCATTGATTTGAGGATCCGGTCGGCCAGCTCGAAGCAGACGTCCAAGCTCTCGGCCCTGATATGGAACAACAGGTCCCCGGGGGTGGCGGGGGCGGTGTGCCGCGGTCCATTCAGCTCGGTGAACCGGTGCAGTTCGGCGGGCCGCGGTCCGGAGAACAGGCGGTCCCACGCGTCGGAGCCGATCGAGGCGATCGCCGACAACCGCTTCTGCGGTTCGCGGAAGCCGATCGCGCGCACCAGTCCCGGAATCTCGGGCAGCGCGTCGTGCACCGTCGCCTCTCCGCCGTCGTCGATGGTGACCACCAGGAAGATCGCCGCGGGCGTCAACGGCGCGAGGATCGGTTGCGGCTGGACGGGGGGCACTCTGAGGACCCTAGCGTGGCGACGGTGAGCGCCGAAAGCGGAGCGAGCAAGGAGCGCGCAATCGGACCTAGCGTGGCGACGGTGAGCGCCGAAAGCGGCGCGAGCAAGGAGCGCGCAATCGGACCTAGCGTGAAGTCCGTGACCGCGGACAGCCATGATGATCAACATGTCGGCCAGCGCCGCAGGCCTCTGCGATTTCATCGACGCTTCCCCCTCGCCATTTCATGCCTGCGCCACGGTCGGCGCGCGGCTGACCGCCGCCGGGTTCACCGAACTGAACGAGGCTCAACGGTGGCCGGAAGAACCGGGCCGCTACTTCGTGGTCCGGGCCGGCTCGCTGGTCGCGTGGAATTCCGACGGCGCCGACGGCCCCTTCCGGATCGTCGGCGCACACACCGACAGCCCGAACCTGCGGGTCAAACAACATCCCGACCGGATGGTCGCCGGTTGGCGGGTGCTCGCCTTGGAGCCCTACGGCGGCGCGTGGCTCAACTCCTGGCTGGACCGCGACCTGGGCATCAGCGGGCGGTTGTCAGTTCATGACGGCAGCGGGATCGAGCACCGGCTGGTCCGAATCGACGACCCGATCCTGCGGGTGCCGCAGCTGGCCATTCACCTGGCCGAGGACCGCAAATCGCTGACACTGGACCCGCAGCGCCACGTCAACGCCGTCTGGGGTGTCGGCGCAGCAGCGACGTCCTTCCTCGACTTCGTCGCGGAACGCGCCGGGGTGGCGGCGACCGGCGTGCTGGCCGCCGACCTGATGACCCACGACCTGACCCCCTCAACGGTGATCGGCGCCAACGCCGACCTGCTGAGCGCTCCCCGGCTGGACAACCAGGCCAGTTGCTATGCGGGCATGGAGGCTATGTTGGCCGCCACGCCCCGGGCGTTCGTACCCGTGCTGGTGCTCTTCGACCACGAGGAGGTCGGTTCGTCCTCCGACCACGGTGCCCAGTCCGACCTGTTGGGCACCATCCTGGAGCGCATCGTGCTCACGGCCGGCGGTACCCGAGAGGACTTCCTGCGCCGTCTGCCCGACTCACTGCTGGCCTCGGCGGACATGGCGCACGCCACCCATCCGAACTATCCGGATCGGCACGAGCCCGGCCACCTGATAGAGGTCAACGCCGGGCCGGTGCTGAAGGTGCACCCCAACCTGCGTTATGCCACCGACGGACGCACGGCCGCGGCCTTCGCGCTGGCCTGCCGGCAGGCCGGGGTCAACCTGCAGCGCTACGAGCACCGCGCCGACCTGCCCTGCGGGTCGACGATAGGGCCGCTCGCTGCCGCCCGGACCGGCATCCCGACCGTCGACGTCGGCGCCGCGCAGCTGGCGATGCACTCGGCGCGCGAGTTGATGGGCGCGCACGACGTGGCCTCGTACTCGGCCGCGATGCAGGCCTTCTTTTCGCCCGAGTCGTTCTGAGGTTCGACAGGGCTACACGAAAGCCAGAGTCAGCGCGAAGGTTGCGGCGTTGAGGGCGAGCAGGAACCCGGCGAACGCGAACTGACCGGAAATATCGTTGGCGAGTACGTGGGTGTACATCGCGCAAATGAAGAAGATAGTCAGCCCGGCTGCCGCGGCGACGCCGATTGCCGGAATCCACAGGCCGACGATAAGCCCAAGGGCGCCTAAGGTTTTCAGGGTGCCGATGGGGAACCGCAGCCAGGACAGCGGCACCCCGGCCCGGCGCATGGGCCCCATGATGGGCGCGAAGTGGAGCAGTGCGCTCACGCCCGAGAAGCCGTCGAAGGCTATGGCAATTGCCGTCACGATGAGGTATGCGGTGCGCATGTTGGGGTCTTCCGTGGTTGGTCGAATGAGAGCAGAGTCGTCTGTGTCACCCCGTCGGGGCAGCCCTGACGCACCAGGCCAGAGCGCTTCGGATAGCGACCACCGACCGGCTCTTCGATCGGGTATCGCCGCATTAGGGGTCCATCGCTTCTCCTATTGCGTATTCCGTTGCGGTGGCCCGCAATCGGCTGATCCAGTCCGGGTGGAGTAGCCGGCCGCTACCAGCAACTCGTATCCAAGGACGGATCGGCGGGGCGCAAAGTTACACGCGCGCGTAACTTTTCGCCGCCGCGCCTCGTCGTCACTTCGTGAGGCGGCAATCCTGACGCCACGACGAGGAGGATCGATGACAGCGGAGAGCTGGTACGGCCCGCGCTGGCCGCGGGTGACCGCCCGTGCCACCAGTGCAACGTTGGCAATTCTGGCGGTGGCTCAAGCCGCATTCGCCGGCAGTTTCCTGGGTGGGCAGTACGACGCACTGGGGCTGCACTCCGCGGGTGCGAAAGTGACCACGGTGCTTTCCGTCGTTCAGGTGGTGGTGCTGGTGATCGTGAGCAGGACGGGCGGGCCGCGCTGGCCGATAGCGGTCGCGACGCTGGTGACCATCCTCCTCATCGCCGAGTTTGCCTCGGGGGAATTGCGGCTGACAGCGTTACACGTTCCGCTCGGGGTGCTGTTGATCGTGGGGATCGTTCAGCTGACCGCATCGGTGTGGCGGTGGCCGCTGGCCGCACGCTCTCGTCCAGCACACCAGGATGTGATTCGGTGAACCGGCGTAGCGCGCTGCGGGTGGGCGCTGCCGCGGCTGGAATCGGCTTGGTCGGTGCCGGCTGGCCAATGGCGGGCGCACTGCTGGGATCGGCAGAATCGGGACGGCTCGTGCGCAGTCAGACCAAACTGCCCGACCGCTATCAAGTCCCGTTGCCGATCCCGGAGCAATTGGCACCGGTCAGCAGCGATGCCGGCACCGACTACTACGAGATCACCCAGCAGATCTCGCACTTGCGCATACTGCCCGAGTTGACCACTGCGGCATGGACGTACAACACGACTTTTCCCGGCCCCACCATCGTTTCCCGGTCCGGCCGACGAGCCGTGGTGCGGCATCGCAACGCTCTGCCGGTGCCGGTCGTGGTGCATCTGCATGGCGGGCACACCCCGCAAGACCACGATGGATACCCCGTCGACTTCATCCTGCCCCAAGGCGATCAATCCAGTGCGGATGGCATGACGCGCAATAGCGTTGTCGGACAGCGTGAATACGTTTATCCGATGAACCAGCGGGCCGCTACCTTGTGGTACCACGATCACCGCATGGGGTATACGGGCGCCGCTGTGTGGCACGGCCTGGCCGGTTTTCACGTGATCCATGACGATGAGGAAGACGCATTGCCGCTGCCTCGCGCCGAGCGCGACATTCCGTTGATGATCACCGATCGTGCCTTCGCCGCCGATGGCTCCTTTCGGTACCCCGCCGCGGACGGCGGCGGAGTAACCGGCGACTACATGAATGGCGTCCTCGGTGACGTCATCCTCGTCAACGGCGCGCCGTGGCCGGTGTTGGAGACCGACCCCGCCCGCTATCGCTTGCGGCTACTGAACGCATCCAACGCCCGTCGCTATCGACTCCAGTTAGACCCACAGCCGCCCGGCGGGTCGGCGCTGGTGCAGATCGGCAGTGATGGCGGATTGCTCGCGCGACCGGTCGGCCACGATTTCATCGACATCGCTCCGGCCGAACGCTTTGATGTTGTGGTCGATTTCAGCCGGTACCGGCGCGGCACAAGCGTGCGCCTGGTCAACCTGCTGGGTACCGAAAACGCCGGTGAGGTCATGCGATTCGACATCGTCGGCGCCGACCGCTCCGATGAGTCGGCCATCCCCGAACTGCTCAGCAGTAGCGCAGCGGGTCTTAACCGACACGATGCCGTGGCCACCCGCACGTTCCTCTTCCGCCTCGGAAGAGGGGGCGCGTGGACGATCAACGACCTGTCGTATCAACCGGGCCGGGCGCTGGCGCGTCCCAAGCTCGGTACCGCAGAGATCTGGCGGTTCATCACCGAATTCCACCATCCCGTCCACGTGCACCTCAACCCGTTCCAAGTGATCTCACGCAACAATCGCGCACCGGGACGGTTCGACATGGGCTGGAAGGACACCGTCGACGTCCGGCCGGCCGAGGCGGTCGAAGTTCTCATCCGATTCACCGACTACACCGGTTCCTACCTTCTGCATTGCCACAATCTCGAGCACGAAGACATGGCCATGATGGCCGACTTCGTGACGGTGGATTAGCCGCGCGTTCCTTCCGCCCGGGCCCCATCACGCCTAGGGTCTGGCGTTATGGCGCTCAACGTGGAGATGCTGACCTTTGACTGTGACAACCCGGCGAAGCTGGCCGCCTGGTGGGCCGCCCAGTTCGGCGGCTCGACGCACGATGTGCTCGCCGGCGAGTTCACCGCGGTGACCTTTCCGGAAGGGCTGCGGCTCGGATTCCAGAAGGTGCCCGACCCGACGCCCGGAAAGAACCGCGTGCACCTCGATTTGAGCGCGGCCGACGTCGACGCCGAGGTGTCCCGACTGACGGCGGCCGGAGCGACCGAGGTCGGCCGGCACCAATTCGGCGACAACTTCCGGTGGGTGGTGCTGGCCGACCCCGAGGGCAACGTGTTCTGCGTCGTGCGTCAGTAGCGCTCGCTCAGCGCTGACCCAGGAAAGCCGGCTCGTAGCGGATCACGTTCTCCACCACGATCCCGTCGCGGGTGCGGACCCGGTCGATGCCCCGGATCTGAAACGGTCCGTCCGGGCCGGTGCCATGACCGACGTAGTGCAAGAACACGAGTTCCTCACCTTCGGCCGCAGCAGGGACGGTAGCGCTGTCGATCACCTCGAGTCGCAAATCGGGTGCAGCCTCCAGCAATTCGGCGATTTTCGCCGTATACGCCTCGATTCCCCGGACCGGCTCCGCATCGCCGGGCCAGTAGCCGACGATGTCCTCGGCGAGGATGTCGAAGCCGCGCGACATGGTGGGTGCGGCCCAGTATGCCGCGAAGACCTCGGCGCTGAACTTCGGCGCGGATTGGACGTCCGTCATGGTTCCTCCTTGGATCGGGCGCTCCGATCGAGCGCGTGCTGCAAGCGTGTCGCCGCGCAGTGCGGCATCGCAATTACCTGAGAGGTCATCGCCGTGAGCGCGCAGACGTGGTTACCGTGGCCTGGTGAGTCAAGCGGCGGTCGGTGCCTTGTTGCGCGAATGGCGGACGCGACGGCGCGTGAGTCAGCTCGATCTTTCGCTGAGCGTCGGCGTCTCGGCGCGGCACCTGAGTTTCATCGAGACGGGACGCTCGCGCCCCAGTCCGGAAATGGTGCTCACCCTCGCCGACGGACTCGATATACCACTGCGGGAACGCAACACGCTGCTGCTCGCCGCAGGTTTCGCGCCGCGTTACCAATCGCGCCCGCTCGAGGACCCCGCCCTTTCCCCGGCTCGCGAAGCGGTGCAACGCCTGCTCGATGCGCACGACCCCTACCCGGGCATCCTCATCGACCGCTGCTGGAACATCGTGGGGACCAACGCCGCAGCCTCCGCGCTGACCGCCGGCCTACCCGAGGAGCTGCTGGGGCCGCCGGCCAACGTCTACCGGTTGTGCCTGCACCCCGACGGCCTGGCCGGACGCACCCTGAATTTCCCGGACTGGGCCGGCTACCTGCTGAACCAACTGCGGCGCACCGTCGCGCTCACCGGCGACCTGGGATTGGCGGCGCTCGACAAGGAGGTGCGCGACTACCCGGGTGTCGCTGCCGCGGCCGAAGCGCGGCGCACGCCGGAGAGCGCGTCGCTGCTCATTCCGTTCATCCTCGACGTCGGCGGGGGCCGACGGTTGTCCATGTTCACCACGCTGACGACCTTCGGGACGCCGCTGGAGGTCACCCTCGCCGAACTGGCCGTCGAATTGTTCTACCCCGCCGACACCGAAACCGCAGACCTGCTCCGCGGCGTCTAGGTCCCGCTATGCCTGCTGGGGCGGCGAGAGCGCCTGCACGCCGCCCAGCCCTAGACTGTCTGGCGTGACTGTCCCCGGGACCAGCGCGCCCACCCAGGCCATCGACACCGTCGAGCACGCCGCCACCACTCCCGACGAGCCGCAACCGTTCGCCGAGCTGGGCCTCAAAGACGACGAGTACCAGCGCATCCGCGAGATCCTGGGCCGTCGCCCCACCGACACCGAGCTGGCGATGTACTCGGTGATGTGGAGCGAGCACTGCTCCTACAAGTCATCCAAGGTGCACCTGCGCTACTTCGGCGAGACCACCACCGACGAGATGCGCACCGGCATGCTGGCCGGGATCGGCGAGAACGCCGGCGTCGTCGACATCGGCGACGGCTGGGCCGTCACCTTCAAGGTCGAATCGCACAACCACCCGTCCTACGTCGAGCCCTACCAGGGTGCGGCCACCGGCGTCGGCGGCATCGTCCGCGACATCATGGCGATGGGCGCGCGACCGGTCGCGGTGATGGACCAGCTTCGGTTCGGCGCGGCCGACGCGCCGGACACCCGCCGCGTGCTCGACGGCGTGGTGCGCGGCATCGGCGGCTACGGCAACTCGTTGGGCCTGCCCAACATCGGCGGCGAAACCGTCTTCGACGCGTGCTATGCCGGCAACCCCTTGGTGAACGCCATGTGCGTCGGCGTCTTGCGCCAAGAGGACCTGCATCTGGCCTTCGCCTCGGGCGCCGGGAACAAGATCATCCTGTTCGGGGCCCGCACCGGGCTGGACGGCATCGGCGGGGTGTCGGTGCTGGCGTCGGACACCTTCGACGCGGAGAACTCGCGCAAGAAGCTGCCCTCGGTTCAGGTGGGCGACCCGTTCATGGAGAAGGTGCTCATCGAGTGCTGCCTCGAGCTGTACGCCGGTCATCTGGTGGTCGGCATCCAGGACCTGGGTGGCGCTGGATTATCATGCGCCACTTCGGAATTGGCCTCTGCCGGCGACGGTGGCATGGCGATCCAGCTGGAGACTGTGCCGCTGCGCACCACCGGTATGACGCCCGCGGAGATCCTGTGCAGCGAGTCCCAGGAGCGGATGTGCGCGGTGGTCACCCCGGAAAACGTCGACGCCTTTCTGGCGGTGTGCCGCAAGTGGGACGTGCTGGCCACCGTGATCGGCGAGGTCACCGACGGCGACCGGTTGCGGATCACCTGGCACGGCCAGACCGTGGTCGACGTCCCGCCGCGCACCGTCGCCCACGAAGGCCCGGTCTACCAGCGACCGGTCGCCCGCCCCGACACGCAGGATGCCCTGAACGCGGACAGGTCGACCCGGCTGCCACGACCGTCCAGCGGTGACGAACTGCGCGCCACTTTGCTTGCGCTGCTGGGCAGCCCGCACCTGTGCAGCCGCGCCTTCATCACCGAGCAGTACGACCGATACGTGCGGGGCAACACGGTGCTGGCCGAGCACGCCGACGGCGGCGTGCTGCGCGTCGACGAGTCCACCGGCCGCGGCATCGCCTTGTCGACCGACGCCTCCGGCCGCTACACGAAGCTGGATCCCTACGCCGGAGCCCAGCTCGCGCTGGCCGAGGCCTACCGCAACGTCGCGGTCACCGGAGCGGCCCCCGTCGCGGTGACCAACTGCCTGAACTTCGGTTCACCCGAGGACCCCGGTGTGATGTGGCAGTTCTCGCAGGCCGTCAAGGGACTCGCCGATGGCTGTGTGGCACTGGGGATTCCGGTCACCGGCGGCAACGTCAGCTTCTACAACCAGACGGGCTCGGCGGCGATCCTGCCCACCCCGGTGGTCGGGGTGCTCGGCGTCATCGACGACGTCGCCCGGCGTATCCCCACCGGCCTGGGCACCGAGCCCGGGGAAACCCTCATGCTGCTCGGCGAGACCCGCGACGAGTTCGACGGCTCGATCTGGGCCCAGGTGACCGCCGACCACCTGGGCGGTCTGCCGCCCCAGGTGGACCTGGCCCGCGAGAAGCTGCTGGGTGAGGTGCTGCGCTCGGCATCGCGCGACGGCCTGGTGTCCGCGGCGCACGACCTGTCCGAAGGCGGCCTCGCGCAGGCCGTCGTCGAAGCGGCCCTGGCCGGTGAAACCGGTTGCCGCATCGTGCTTCCCGAGGGCGCCGATCCGTTCGTGACGTTGTTCTCCGAGTCGGCCGGCCGCGTGCTGGCGGCGGTGCCGCGCACCGAGGAGAGCCGGTTCCGGTCGATGTGCGAGGCGCGGGGGCTGCCGGCGGTGCGCATCGGCGTCGTCGACCAGGCCTCCGACGCGGTGGAGGTGCAGGGCCTGTTCACGATCACCCTGGCCGAATTGCGCGAGACGTCCGAGGCGGTGTTGCCGCGGCTCTTCGGATGAGTGCTCGCGGCGAATCCTGATGTCCGACATGGCTTTTCGTCGGATCCGCGCCCTGTCGCTGGCCGCCGCCCTGGTCGGCTGGAGTTTCGTCAGCCCTAGGCTGCCGGCCAACTGGCGGACAGCGCTGCAGGCCGCGGTGGGTGGGCTGCTCGTGTTGGTCACGCGCGCTCCGCTGGGCCTGCGGCCGCCCCGGCTGTGGGCCGGCCTGCGCCTGGGCTCCCTGTTCGCCTGCTCGGCGGCGGCCACCGTGGCCGCGACGACTCAGCTGGCGCCGGTGCGCCGATCGATGGCCGGCCGCGAGCCGCCGGCGGCATACCCGGAGTGGCTGTTGCTGCGGATACCCGTGGGCACGGTGTGGTCGGAGGAGTCCGCCTTTCGCGGTGCGCTGGCCACCGCCGGCGCCGTCGCTTTCGGCGCACGCGGTGGGCGACTGTTGCAGGCCAGCGCCTTTGGTCTGTCGCACATCGCCGACGCGCGGGCGACGGGTGAGCCGGTGGCCGGCACCGTGCTGGTGACCGGGATCGCGGGCTGGCTGTTCGGTTGGCTGGCCGATCGTTCCGGCAGCCTGGCCGCACCCACGCTGGCGCACCTGGCCATCAACGAAGCCGGGGCGATCGCGGTGCTGGCGGTGCAGTCGTCGCGCCGCTGATGGTCAGGGATTGATGGTGTAGTCACCGAGTTGGCGGCCCCACACGAATTCCACCGCGAGCGGCGAGCCGACCTCGAAGTGGTTGTAAGGAGCCATGCTTGCGCCGGTGTCCATCACCAAAAACGGCGCGGGCCACAGTTCCCGGGTGATCTTCTGCCAACAGCCCGGCCGTCCGCCCGGGCCGCCCCTGGCGTTGGTGCGGGGCAGGTTCTCCGGCCAGATATAAGGATTGGGCGCCCCCGCGATGGCGCCTGAGGCGTGGGCGCCCAGCGAGTAGCCGTTATCGCCCAGCGCGTTGTGGATTCTCGGCGCGACTTCGTCGAAATTGTGTATGGTGCAGTAGATTTCGGGACTGTATTCGTCGAGCAGCTGGCTGCTGGGAACCAGGTCGACGGCGCCGCGGACGAAGAATGGCCCGCTGCGGCCCAAGACGTCGGCGCCGGCGTTGCCCAGCCCGGCCGCGGCCAGCAGTGCGGCATCGAGCTCGCGTTGGCGCGAGTCGAGTGTGCGCGCGGTCGTCACCGCGTGGTCCAGCGCGTCCCACAGTTCGGGAGAGGCGTTCGCATAGGCATCGCCCAGAGCCGCCAGCCGCCGAATGTCGTTGCGCAGGGCCGGCATCCGGGGGTTCAGGTCGTCGAGGACGGCATTGCCGTCGGCGAGCGAGGCACCGAACCGCTCGCCCATTCCGCTCAGCGCCTGGGCGGCGGCGCTGAGTGTGAGGTTCAGTTTGACCGGATCGACCTTCTCCGCGATCGAGGTGAGTGTCTCGAAAAGGGTGTTGAACTCGGTGGTCACCGATGTTGCATCTATCACCATAGACGGTGTGATCGTCTGTGCTGCAGGCTGTTTCGGTGCGCTTAAGGCAACATATTTGTTGCCGAACACCGTGGTCGCCTTGACGTCGGCGACCACGTTGGCCGGGATCCGCTTGATGTATTTCGGGGCGACGTCCAGGACTATCTTGGCGGCCGGCCTGCCGCCATGCGTGGTCTCCGAAATGCTGGACACTCGGCCGATCTGCACCCCGTTGTAAGTGACCTTGGAACCGGGATCCATCACCAGACCCGCCCGGGCGGCCACCATGGTCAACTTCGTGGTCGGCGTCAGGGCGCCGCGAAATTGCAGGTACAGAAGCGACCCGAGCAATCCCATGATCACGACCGTCACCAGGCCGGCGGTACGGTACGGCGGCCGCGCCCTTGGGCGACGGGGCTCCATGGTTTTGAGACCCTAGGGTATGGCCCCCCGCGACAAAGCCGATCCGGCCAAGGCCCGGCAGGCCGTGTTGGCGGTCGCGGAGTGGCTGCGCGACGAATCCGGTCCGCAGCCCGAGCGGCAGGAATTGGCGACGGCCGTCCGGCTCACCGCCCGCACCCTGGCCGCGGTGGCGCCCGGGCGCAGCGTGGAGTTGCGCGTCCCGCCGTTCGTCGCGGTGCAGTGCATCACCGGGCTCACGCACACCCGCGGAACACCGCCCAACGTGGTGGAAACCGACCCGCGGACCTGGCTGCTGCTGGCCACCGGGGAGTTGCCGTTCGGCGAGGCGCAGCGCACCGGTGCGCTGCGCCTTTCCGGCTCGCGAGCGGGTGAGATTGAACACTGGCTGCCGCTGTTCGATCTCGGCTGAACATAACCCTGAACTGCAGGTTTAGGTATTCGCGCTGGCATTTTGTCGCGCAACACGCCCGGCGGATTCGTCGGCGCGGCGGCGCTGCCCGTAGACTCCGTTACGTCACCAACCGTTCCCCGGGGAGCTGCCTAATCGTGACCGTCCAAGAACCCGAAGAGGACTTCAACGCACCCCGCGAAGAATGCGGTGTATTCGGAGTCTGGGCCCCCGGCGAGGACGTCGCCAAACTCACCTATTACGGCTTGTACGCGCTGCAGCACCGCGGCCAGGAGGCCGCCGGCATCGCCGTCGCCGACGGTTCCCAGGTGCTGGTCTTCAAAGATCTCGGCCTGGTCAGCCAGGTGTTCGACGAGCAGACGCTGGGCGCCATGCAGGGCCACGTCGCCATCGGGCACTGCCGCTACTCGACCACCGGCGACACCACCTGGGAGAACGCCCAGCCCGTGTTCCGCAACACCGCGGCCGGCACCGGGGTGGCGCTGGGACACAACGGCAACCTGGTCAACACCGCCGAGCTCGCCGCCCGCGCCCGCGACGAGGGGCTGATCGCCAAACGCGCCCCCGCACCGGCGACGACCGACTCCGACATTCTGGGCGCGCTGCTGGCCCACGGCGCGGCGGACGCCACCCTGGAGCAGGCGGCGCTGGACCTGCTGCCGACCGTGCGCGGCGCGTTCTGCCTGACCTTCATGGACGAGAACACGCTGTACGCCTGTCGCGATCCCCATGGGGTGCGGCCACTTTCGCTGGGACGGCTGGACCGCGGCTGGGTGGTGGCCTCCGAAACGGCGGCGCTCGACATCGTCGGCGCCTCGTTCGTCCGCGACATCGAACCGGGCGAACTGCTGGCGATCGACGCCGACGGCGTCCGCTCCACGCGTTTCGCCAACCCCACCCCCAAGGGCTGCGTCTTCGAATACGTCTACCTGGCGCGACCGGACAGCACGATCGCCGGACGGTCCGTCCACGCGACCCGGGTGGAGATCGGCCGCCGGCTGGCCCGCGAACGTCCGGTGGAGGCCGACCTGGTGATCGGCGTCCCCGAGTCGGGCACGCCCGCCGCGGTCGGATACGCCCAGGAGTCGGGCATTCCCTACGGCCAGGGGCTGATGAAGAACGCCTACGTCGGGCGCACCTTCATCCAGCCGTCGCAGACCATCCGCCAGCTCGGCATCCGGCTGAAGCTCAACCCCCTTCGCGAGGTGATCCGGGGTAAGCGACTCATCGTGGTCGACGACTCGATCGTGCGCGGCAACACCCAGCGCGCCCTGTTGCGGATGCTGCGCGAGGCCGGCGCCGTCGAAGTGCACGTGCGGATCGCCTCACCGCCGGTCAAATGGCCCTGCTTCTACGGCATCGACTTCCCGTCACCGGCGGAGCTGATCGCCAACGCGGTCGAGGACAAAAAGGAGATGCTCGAGGCGGTGCGGCATGCCATCGGCGCCGACTCGCTGGGCTACATCTCGCTGCGCGGCCTGGTCGCGGCCTCCGAGCAGCCGGCCTCGCGGCTGTGCACCGCCTGCTTCGACGGCCAGTACCCCATCGAACTGCCCGGGGAAACGGCGTTGGGCAAGAACGTCATCGAGCACATGCTCGCCAACGCCGCCCGCGGCGCCGGGCTCGAGGAACTCGCGCCCGACGAAGTGCCGGTCGTGCACTGAGGAACTCGGTTGCGCTCCTTCACCGACGTTTGATACCGGCCGTCGGCGCCGCCCGGTAGCCTTTATCGCGATGACGGATCCCGGAAAGAGTCCAGGACGCCACCAAGGCAGTCAGGGCATCACCTACGCGTCGGCCGGGGTGGACATTGAAGCCGGCGACCGCGCCGTCGAATTGTTCAAGCCGCTGGCGACGAAAGCCACGCGACCCGAGGTCCGGGGCGGCTTGGGCGGATTCGCCGGCCTGTTCGCGCTACGTGGCGATTATCGCGAGCCGCTGCTGGCGGCCTCCACCGACGGCGTCGGCACCAAGCTGGCGGTGGCCCAGGCGATGGACAAGCACGACACCGTCGGGCTGGACCTGGTGGCCATGGTGGTCGACGACCTTGTGGTGTGCGGCGCCGAGCCGCTGTTCCTGCAGGATTACATCGCGGTGGGCCGGACGGTGCCGGAACGGTTGAGCGCCATCGTCGGCGGCATCGCCGAGGGATGTGTGCGGGCCGGCTGCGCGCTGCTGGGCGGCGAGACGGCCGAACACCCCGGCCTGATGGAACCGGACCACTACGACATCTCGGCCACCGGCATCGGTGTCGTCGAGGCCGACGACGTGCTGGGGCCCGACCGGGTCAAGCCCGGCGACGTCATCATCGCGATGGGTTCGTCGGGTCTGCATTCCAACGGATATTCGTTGGCGCGCACCGTGTTGCTCGAGATCGACCGGATGAACCTCGAGGGATATGTGGAGGAGTTCGGCCGCACGCTCGGTGAAGAGCTGCTCGAACCCACCCGCATCTACGCCAAGGACTGCCTGGCGCTCGCGGCCGAAACCCACGTGCGCACCTTCTGCCACGTCACCGGCGGTGGGCTGGCCGGCAACCTGCAACGCGTCATCCCGCACGGCCTGGTCGCCGAGATGGATCGCGGGACCTGGACGCCCGCCCCTGTCTTCGCCATGATCGCCCAGCGCGGGCGGGTGACCCGCGAGGAGATGGAAAAGACGTTCAACATGGGCGTCGGCATGATCGCCATCGTGGCCCCCGAGGACACCGACCGGGCCCTGGCCATCCTGACCGCCCGGCACCTGGACTGCTGGGTGCTGGGCACCGTGGGCAAAGGCGGAAAAGAAGGCCCACGGGCCAAGATGGTCGGTCTGCACCCGAGGTTTTAGAAAGCTTGTGCTCCGGCAGAACTAACGCGGCGCCGGTGCACTACGCATCGGCGCCGGGGCGTTGGTCTTAGCGACGCCAGCTGTCCTGGTCGTCCCAGGATTCGTCGGATCCGTCGCTGTCCAGGTCACTGGAGTCGTCCGAACCCGATCCGGACAGCTCTTGCTGAAGCCGCTGGAAGTCGGTCTGTGGAGAACTGTATTTGAGTTCTCGAGCAACCTTGGTCTGCTTTGCCTTAGCCCGGCCGCGGCCCATGGGGGAACCCCCTCGCGCAATAACGGAGCGGCCTAACGAGTAGGCGGCTCCGATCTCCTGGTGTCGTATTGTCCTGCCAACAGTTTACCGTGCCCCGCCACCGGGCGTTGGCGCCCCCTACTTGCTGTGGCGGACGTTACCGTTCATTATCCCGCACCGCCCCGCAACCGTTCAACAGCTAGCCGCCCCGCGCCGATTTGTTCGGTTGCGGGCAGCGAATCGGCGTCGATCACCGCGGCGACCGAGGCGTCCGGTCCGGTCGCCAATTCCGTCTCGGCCGGCAGCCCGCGCTTGAGCAGCGCCAGCGCTATCGGCCCGAGATCCACGTGGTCGACCACCGTGCCGAGACGGCCGACGGTGCGGCCGCCGGCCAGCACCGGGTCACCGGTCGACGGCCGGTCGACCGAGCCGTCGAGGTGCAGCAGCACCAGCATCCGCGGCGGCCTGCCCAGGTTGTGCACCCGCGCGACCGTCTCCTGCCCGCGGTAACAGCCCTTGTCCAGGTGGACGGCCCCCGAACCGGGGCCACCGATCCACCCCACCTCGTGCGGAATCGTGCGCTCATCGGTGTCGACGCCGAGGCGGGGCCGCAGGCCCGCCACCCGGTGGGCTTCGTAGGCCCACACCCCGGCGGGACGCACTCCGGCCTGCGTCAGGCGCTTGCGCCACTCGTCGACCGCGGCGCGCGGAATCAGCAGGTCAAGCTCGAGCCGGCCGGCGGGGCTGCCCGGCATCCGACGCACGAAGCCGTCGCCGGTGGGCACCGCCGTCAGCTCGGCGGGCAGCGCATCCACCCCGAGCGCGTCGAGAATCGCTCGGTCGGCAAGTTTCGGGCCGAGCAGCGACAGCACGGCCAGCTCCGCACCGGCCGGGGTGACCTCCGACCAGAACACCATCTTGCGCAGGTATCCCAGCAACGGCTCGGCCCGCCACGGTTCGGTGTCGAGGTAGGTGGTGCCGCCCAGCTCGGTCTGGATCCAGTGGTCCTCGACGCGGCCCTGCCCGTCGAGGCTGAGATTCTGCGTACTGGCGCCGTCGGGGAGGTCGCTGACGAATTGCGTCGAAATGCTGTGCAACCAGGTCTGCCGGTCCTTGCCGGTCAAGGTGAGCACGCCGCGGTGCGAGCGGTCCACCACTATCGCGTCGGTGTCGGCCGCGCGCTGCTCGCCCAGCGGATCGCCGTAGTGCCAGACGGCACCGGCGTCGGGTCCGGTCTCGGGTGCGGCGACGGGGTGGGTCACGAGTCAACTCTACGGACCGCCGCACGTCCCCAACGAGTGTGAAGCTGGCTTCACACTCGGAGCCGAATGTGCGGCTAGCTTCACGTTCGCGAGGTCCCACGTGGACGCGGTCGCGACGCGGGCCCCCTTGGCCGCATTGGATAGGCTTTTCGACCATGGCGGGCCAGACGGGTGTGATCGTCACGCTGGACGGCGAAATACGTTCGCCCGACGCGCCGCTGCTGCACGCCGACGACCTGGCGGCGGTCCGCGGTGACGGTGTGTTCGAGACGCTGTTGGTCCGCGACGGCAGGGCCTGCCTGATCGAGCCGCATCTACAGCGGCTGACCCAGTCCGCCGCGTTGACCGATCTGCCCGCACCCGATCTGCCGCGGTGGCGAAGCGCGATCGAGGCGGCCACCCGGCAGTGGTGCGCGGACAACGCCGAAGAGGGCGCGATGCGGTTGATCTACAGCCGGGGCCGCGAGGGCGGGTCGGCGCCGACGGCCTACGTCATGGTCAACGCCGTCCCCGACCGCGTGACGGCGGTCCGGCGGGGCGGGCTGGCGGCGATCACGCTCGATCGCGGGCTAACCGCCACCGGCGTCGACGCGATGCCGTGGCTGCTGGCCGGCGCCAAGACCCTGTCCTACGCGGTGAATATGGCGGCCCTGCGCCATGCCGCCCGTCAGGGCGCCGGTGACGTGATCTTCGTCAGCACCGACGGTTACATCCTGGAAGGCCCTCGCTCGACTGTGGTGATCGCCACGGCCCCCGAGACGCCGGAGGATCATCCGCTCCTGCTGACCCCGCCGCCGTGGTATCCGATCCTGCGCGGCACCACCCAGCAGGCCCTGTTCGAGGTGGCCAGGGACAAGGGCTATGACTGCGACTACCGGGCGCTGCGCGTCGCGGATTTGGTTGCCGCCCAAGGCGTTTGGTTGATCTCCAGCATGACCTTGGCCGCCCGTGTGCACACGCTCGACGGCCGCGCGCTGCCGCCGGCGCCGATGGCCGCGGAATTCGCCGAACTGATCGACGCCGCCATCGTCAGCGATCGCTGAGCGCTGAATTCTGTTGTCGGCTGGCCGATCCGCGGGTACGGTCGGCCGTACACAAGGAAGGAGGTGGTCCGCGAAATTGATAGCTTCATGGACATGTGAGGTGGCTGCGCGCTAGCAGCACCTGCTCGGAAGAGCTGGCGTCACGCGTGCGCTAGCGAATTCCCCGCAGTCACCCGGCCCCCGAGCTTCCGGTTTGTCCAACCTGGAATACGGCTCGGGGGCCGATCCATGTCGGGGGGGCGGCTACTGGTTCACCTTCGCGGCGATCTCCCCGGCGAGCTTGCCGGCCTGACCGGTGCCGGCATCCGGGCCGCACACCAGCAGGTCGACGACGACGCTGGACGCCGCGTGCAACGCGTGGTGGCAGACCCGGGTCCCGTCCGCTTCCGTTCTCTGCTGATAGACCTTGGGCGGGGCGCCGGTGACCTCACCGAAAGCCCAGCCCGACGACTTGCCGTTGAAGCTCATGGTGATCGATTGACCCGCGCAGGCCCTCCACTTCTCGGCCGTCGCCGCCACGAACGCCGCGGCCTTCTCGGGCGACGAGAACGCCGCGACCGCTTCGTACACCCGATGCGGCGGGTTCTCGCCGGCGGTGTGTACGGCCTGCCCACTCACCGCGGTGTAGCCGTCGGCTCCCTGATAGACCGAGCTCTCGATGGGCTCCCAGGCGTTTTTGCAGTTCGGGTTGGACAGCGTCGCCCTCAGGTTGCGAAGCTGCCCGGCCTTCTCGGAGACCACCAGGTTCTGGTCGCCGATGATGGCGCCGACCTCGGCGGGGCCGAGCAGATAGGAGTCCAGCTTCGCGCCGTTCGCGGCCGTCGGGCCCGAACCGGCTGCCGCCGCTGATCCGGCGTCCGTGGCCGAGTTGGGGCCGGCCTTGGGTGCCTTGGTTTTGCCGCCCTGCGTTGCCAACACGACGACGATCGCGATCGCGGCGATCACCGCGACGGCGGCACCGCCGATGATCAACAGCCGCTTGTTCGACCCGGTGCCCGCCGCGGGCGGGACGGGGGCCTTCGCCGACGGCCCGGCGGAGGGCGCGGGCCCGGCCGGCGCTTTCGCTGCGGTCGCCGCCGCCTGCTCCGTGGCGCCGGTTGCCGGTGCGTCCGCCGCGTTGTTCTTGGCCTCGATTTCGGCCAGTACGTTGTCGATTTCGGTGCGGGTGCGGTAGGTGACATCGTGACGCAGGCGCAGCATGCGCAGCAGCTGGCCGATGTCACCGCGGGCGCTGGGGTCGTCACCGTCCTCGTCGAGCCCGGACCGCAGTTCGATCAGCAGTTGCGTCTGTTGCTGCGGGCTGAGCTCCTTTTCGGCGAGGATATTGCCCAGCCGCGTGATGTACCCGAACGGCACCGGTGGCTCTTCGGGCAGCGGATCCGGCAACGGCACCGGCTTGCTCTGCAGGGCGTGCACCGCGGTGACCAGTTGGATGCCGGCGTCGACGGTCGGCTCGCGGTAGTCGATGATCTGCAATGCCGCAAGGGGATTCACGCGCATGCTGTCGACGTCGCCGATGCGCACGGGAAGGATCGGCCGGTTCAGGGCCCTCGCGTAGCGCAACTCGGCCTGACTGGGCTTGGACTGCACCCAGTTGTTCGACAGCGCGACGATGAACACGTCGCACGAGCGGATCTGCTCCAAGATCTTGTTCCACCAGGAATCCCCGCCGCCGAGCTCCTGGTCGAACCACACCTGCTGCTGCCCGCGCCGCAGCGCGGTGGTCAGGGCGTCGACCGTCGACCTGTCTTGGCTCGAGTAGCTGATGAACAGCGCCATCGAAGTCTCCTTGGGTGAGGCGGAGCGAACTAACTCGGGCGAAGCCTCGTCGGCTACTGCACGTGCGCCGATACCGTATCAGTGTTGGGTCCGGTCAGAAGGCGCAAATTCAGGGCCATTTGGCACGGAGGCGGGCTGAACTCAGCCGTTGCCCCGATCGAGAACCTGGGCGTCGTCGGACGACCGGATCTCGGCGTAGCGTCGCGCGAATTCCTCACCCGGAACCGGCCATTGCTCGCCGCCCTGCCCGCGGACGACCCAGTCGCCGTCGGCCGCCGCCGCGGGTCCCTCCAGGGTGTTGACGACCTCGCCGGGCTGCGCCGGGCGCGCCTGGACCCGTCCCTTGCGACGCCACCGCCCGTCGCCGGCGGGTTCGTAGGTGTCGCGGAAGATGTCGTCGCGCACCGACCAGACCTTGCCGTCTTCGGAAATCGCCCAGTCCCCGGCGTCGGCCCGCAGCATGTGGCCCGAATCCGATGTCCATGTCCACCCGGTCGCGCGTTGCTCCGCGGCGACCGTGCCCACGCGGGAAAAGGATTGCCACAGCGGGCGTGAGCGAAAGCCCAGCTGCCGCAGGCTCCACAAGGTTCCGGCCAGACTGCGCACCGCGGCGTTGAGCAGCTCCGGGTTGGCTTCGACGGTCGGCCAGTCCACCAACTTGTCGTGAATCTTGCGTGAATCATCGCGTGGCACACCGTATTTCCAGCCGTTGCGGCGGTAGTAACGGCACCAGTCCTCATGCTCTGCCTGGGCCATGCTCATCGCCGCGTGGTGGTCGAACCCCATCAACGCCAGCTGCTCGGTCGGCGCCAAACCCGCCATGTCGCGGCCGGACAACTGCGCCGGGGGGCTGCCCCAGGTGTTCCAGGTATGTCCGGCAATCTGTTCCACCATCCACAAGGCGTTGCGTACCTGGCGGCGGTTGGAGCCGCGGTAGAACTCGTCGAGTTCGGCCCACGGCATCGCGGCGGCCGACCGCGGCGCCCCCGGGTCGATCGTCGAGACGTAGCGCTCGTGGATCAGCCGCGCCGCGCGCTCCCACGCGTCCTGAACCAGCCCCTCCTGGGTGTCGAGCACCAGCGAGTAGGACTGCAGCCGGCCGACGACCTGGATCGAGTCGTCGCTGATGCTGGTATTGAGATCCGAGGCGTGGATGGGCATTTCGGGGAACCGGGCGGCCAGTCGGGCCGCGGTCGTCGCGGCGTGGGCGTCCACGAAGATCACCGCGCAGCCGGCCGGGTCGGCCTCGCCGATCAGCTTCAGCATGGTCGGCACGGTCGGCAGCTGGGCCACGGCGTCGATCTTCGGCCCCTCCGATACGAATCCGGCCTGCCGACGGTAGAACTCGTGATCGGCCAGGTAATCCTCGGCGTCGCGTTCGACCAGCGTCAGCGCGGGCAGCGGCACCGCGTCGGGTGGAGTGTAGAAGTCGCGCTCCAAAGCGCGCTGGGTCAGATTGGCGCACAGGGCAAGGGTCAATTGCGAAGTGCCGCAGACGAACACGCGTCGCGTCCGGCGGGTCGCGCTGATGGCGTCCACGAGCCTGCCCGCCGTCACCTCGTATTTGCCCACAACGTCGGCCGCCCACCGCGTGTCGGAGCCACCGAACTGCTGGGCACGCCACGCCTGGGCCAGCCACGGGTCGTCCATCCGCACGATGAGCGGCAGCCGCCGCTTGTGGGCGACCTCGGAGAGCCGGCGGCTGATCAGGTCGAGCCACAGCAGGTTGATCGCCGGATCGGGTGCCATCAGGTAGAGCCGAGAAAGATTGCGCCACAGTCGAAGTGACACCAGCGTGGATGGGGTGTCGAAGTCCACCAGGACCACCCGGGCGCCCTGTCGGCGGGCGCGCGCCACGCGGTCGTCGCTGGCGCCGGTGACGACCACCAGGGTGCTGCGCCGGTCCAGCGTGCGCGCCACCGCGCTGATCATCGACTGGGTGTCGGCGTCGACCCCGACGATGACCGTGACCGAGTCGGCCAGGTTGGCCCGCAGCCGGTCCACCTGCGACCGGAACACGCCGACCACCACGCCGCCCAATCCGGTGAAAATCGCCGCCAGCGCAGCGATCCGGGCCAGCTCCAGCCCGACGGGCGTGGGGTTCGGGCAGGTTCGCCCGCTCACCGAGAAGTCACCGGTGCTGCCCTTGACCAGGCTGGCCGTCGCCATCAGCGGGGTGAAGAAGGCCGGGTGATTGGCGTCGTGACATCCCCAGTAGGAGGTGAGGCCCAGCACCGCGCCCATGCTGACCAACGCAGCGATCACGGTGAACGAAACCCCCACCACCCGGTGGCTGCTGTCCGATCGGAAGGTCAGCACACACGCCGCGATGAGCACCGTGACCACGATCGCCAGCGTCGGCATCGATCCGGGCCGGCCGAACCATCCCAGCGAGGCCGGCAGCGCGTCAAGGACCGAGGGCCGCAGATCCAGGACGGCCAGATACAGGATCAGAAGCAGGCCGGTCGCGCTGACCGCTCGGCGCACCACAGGCGAGGGTGACCGCTTGGGACGCATCCGACCGACCTCCCTTCCGGGGCATATCGTCGCCCATCGGATGCTCGGAGGTCGAACAGTACACGCAGAAAAAGGCGGCCGCGGGCCGTTGCTAGCCGGCGAACCGGGACAGCCGCGCCGAAAGATGCGGCACCAGACCGCCGTCGGCGTCCACCCGCTCCTCGACGTAGGCCAGGTCGCCGCCCTCGACGATGCCGTAGAGGCGTTTGGCGCCGCCGACCAGCACGCCCGACCGGCTGCGGGCCAGCGCGTCGGTGACGAGCTCCCAGGACGACTGGGTCAGGGGGCGGCCGTAGAACAGTTCGACGTAGCCCGCCGAATGGGCCAACAGCAGTTCGATCGCGTGGGATTCGCCGGGATCGTCGGGATCACTGACGAAGCGCCAGAAACCGGTCTCGCGCAAACCGCGTTCCTCATAGTCGCCGGTCTCGCTGAGCCGCCACGAGCGGGCTTCCCAATTCAAATAGTCGCCGCCGTCGTGCGAGACCACGATCTGCTGACCGAACCGATAGTCCCCGTCCTGCCCGCGACCTTCGCCTTCCCCGCGCCACACGCCGACCAGCGGCAGCAGCGCCAGCAGGTCATCGCTCAGATTGGCGCCCTCGCGCAGGTTCGCGGTGTCGGCGGGCAGGGGCAGGTCATCGTAGGAGGGGATGTTGCGGCCGGCGGTCAGCTTGGCGCGCTCAGCGGCCGCGGCCACCGCCCGATCGCCGGAGCCGGCGGAACTGAACGGTTGATCGGGGGTCACGCGCGCCACACCATCCCATCGCTGCGTCGCAGAACGTCGCCGGCTGAGGTCATGCGCGCCGCTCCTCACCATCGCTGCGTGCAGGATCGTCGCCGGCGCGGGTCACGACTCGTCGGTGATGAGCCGGTAGAGGGTGTACAGGGCGAACCATGAAATCACCACGACCGCCACAACCAGCATGATCTCGAAGAACAGCACCACGGGGACAAGTCTATTCGTCCCGCGGTGTCCGCGTCTGGGGCGGCTGGTGAGTCAGGCGATCTTGACGTCGACCTCGTGGATGCCCGCGCCCGACGGAGCCACCACGGCGTCGCCGTTGCCGGCCTTCGACAGGGCGCGCAGGGTCCAGGATCCGGGTGCGGCGAAGAACCGGAAGTCCCCGGTGGCCGACGCCACCACCTCGGCGGTGAATTCGTCGGAGGAGTCCAGCAAGCGGACGAACGCGCCGCCCACTGCCTGGCCGTCGCCGTCCACGACGCGACCGGTGATCACCGTTTCCTTCTCCAAGTCGACGCTGGCGGGCAACGTCACTCCTTGTTTCGGTGCAGAGCACATATCAGCTTCCCAACTCGATCGGGGCGCCCACCAGGGAGCCGTATTCCGTCCAACTGCCGTCGTAGTTCTTCACATTCCGATGCCCGAGCAATTCATAAAGAACGAACCAGGTGTGCGACGACCGCTCGCCGATGCGGCAGTAGGCGATCGTTTCCTTCTCGCCGTCCAGGCCGGCGTCGGCGTAGAGCTTGGCCAGCTCCTCGTCGGACTTGAAGGTGCCGTCCTCGTTCGCGGCCTTGCTCCACGGCACGTTGATGGCGCCGGGAATGTGGCCGGGCCGCTGGCTTTGCTCCTGCGGCAGGTGCGCGGGCGCCAGGATCTTGCCGGAGAACTCGTCCGGGGAGCGCACGTCGACCAGGTTCTTGACGTTGATGGCCGCGATGACGTCGTCGCGGAACGCCCGGATGCTGTTGTCCGGCGCGGCGGCCGTGTACGACGTCGCCGGCCTGCTGACGGGCTCGTTGGTCAGCGCGCGACCGTCGAGCTCCCACTTCTTGCGGCCGCCGTCGAGCAGCTTGACCTTGTCGTGCCCGTACAGCTTGAAATACCAGTAGGCGTAGGCGGCGAACCAGTTGTTGTTGCCGCCGTAGAGGATCACCGTGTCGTCATTGGAGATGCCGCGCTCGCTGAGCAGCTTGGAGAACTGCTGGGCGTCGACGAAGTCGCGTTTGACCGGGTCCTGCAGATCGGAACGCCAGTCCAGCTTGATCGCGCCGGGGATGTGGCCGGCGTCGTAAGCGCTGGTGTCTTCGTCGACTTCGACGAAGACGACGCCTGAGGCGTCGAGATTGCTCTCAGCCCAGTCGGTGGAGACCAGGACGTCGGAGCGTGCCATGGAGTGGATCCTTTCAATCGCTTGTGTTACAGCAGGTCAGGTGGGACGCGCGGGGCGCCGGAAGCGGGCGACCAGCGGGTAGAGCTGGCAGCCCAGGCAGATGCCGAAGGCCGCGTTGAGGAACGCGGCGGCCAGAGCGGCCGCGGTGGCGATGACGCCGACCGGGACGGCGCCGGCGGCGAATCCGGCGACGCCCAGCACGGCGAAGATCAGGCCGACGAGTTGGGCGAACTTCAGCGGTGGGGTCGGTTCGCGGTCCTGCACCGGCCCCAGCCGGGGCGCGACGACGGCGGCGAAGATCCGGCCGTATGGATGCTTGCGCGGCCCCCCGACCGCGCCGATCGCGAAGATGACGGCCTGAACGGCCAGGATCACCGCCGCGGCCGCAGCGCTGGCCGCCGAGACGGCGAGCGCCAGTACCAGGACTGCGGTGGTGACCCAAGCGGCGAATCGTGGCCCGCGCACGTCGACCAGGTCGGGCTGCGCGGTGGTGTTGCTGCTCGGCAAGGTAGGAACTCCTCGATACCCCTATTGCTGACGGAAACGAATGGAGACGTGCCACGGTGTGTATCCCGGGCCGCTCCGAGTGCTACGCAGAACGCGGCTACTCAGCAGCAACAGCAACAACAACAGCCCGCGGTGCGGCACAGTTCAACTGCGCGACGCTGGATGAGCATGGGCTCGAGGCGGGCTGACACGTCGGTCAGCTTACCCAATGACACCGCGGTCAAGCCAACAGCGGTTTCAGCGCGGACCGCAGGTCCGCGGCGTTGGGCACTCCGGAGGTGCGGTAGCGCTGCCGGCCCTCAGCGTCGAAGATCAACGTCGTGGGCAGGGACAGGACCGAATAGCGGCGTGCGGTCTCGGGGTTTGCATCCAGGTCGATCTCGACGTGGGCCACGCCGTCCAGGCCGCCGCAGACCTGCTCCACGACCCGGCGGACCCGATCGCACGGCCCGCACCACGGCGCGCTGAAATGCACCACGGTCGGGCCGCTGCGGGATAGCCCCAGCGCCGCGATGTCGGCGTCGGCGTCGGCGTCCGGCTTGGCGTCGATTTCCCGGATGGTTCCGGAGCGACGGGTCAGCAACCAGCCGGCGAGGCTTGCCGCCGCGAGCACCGCGACGATCACGACAACTGCGGTCATGACTGTTTAAACCCCGCGAGGGTCACGGTTACTCCGCGGGTGATGCCCTCGATGATGACGTCGGATCCGCGGGCCCCCTCGGTGGTCGGCGCGACGCCGAAGGGCAGCCGCTGATCGGGCAGCCGGCCGCTGAACGCATGCAGCACCGCGTCCCGCTTGTCCGCCGGCACCGTCTGGTTGGCGGTGTCGGATCCGGTCAGCACGCCGGTCGGGGTGAAGACCAGCGTCGCCGGGTCGTCCGGGGCGATGGAGAGGTCGACCGAGACGCTGACGCGCCGATCGAAGCCCGCCGATTTGGGTGTCCCGGTGAACACCAGACCGTGGCTGTCCGAGATGCCCGACGCGGTGACGCCGCCGGTGGAGGTGTTGGTCTCCTTGGGCGGCGCCTCCACCATCAGGTCGCTGATGCCCATGAACCGGCCCAGGTGCGTCGAGTCGACGATGATGCGGCTCTCCAGCTTGCCCACCGCGAGCTTCGCGTCCGGGCCGATCAGCCACGACGCCTGCGCCAGGTCCACCGAGTACATCGTGGCTTCCAGCGTGGCCCGGCCGGTCATCGTGTGGTCGATGGCGTTGGCCTTGATCTCCACCTGGCTGTAGTTGCCGCGCATCGCCTGGGGAAGGAAGGGAAACGCCACGATGGCCACGAACGGGTCGGTGCCCAGCCTGGCCGCCTTGCGAACGCTGGACGACAGCCGGTATTCGGCGTAGATGCTGGTCCCGTAATCGACGCCGATCGCGCCGAGGGCGACCACCGCGACCAGGATCGCCGTCGCGGTCAGAGCAATCAGCACCTTGCGCACCCGCATATTGTGGCGCAACGCCCCCGAGCGGGTGGCCGGCGGACCGGTCGTGGCGGGGCTCACACTGGCCCATCTACCACGCGAAAAAAGCAGGTGACACGTTATCGTTAGATGACCTGGTAACTAACGCTTAATGGCGTTGTGAATTTGGGAGATGCCGTTCCCCCGAGCTGGAGGGGCTAGTTGGAGCTACTACTGCTGACCGCGGAGCTGCATCCCGACCCGGTCCTGCCGTCGTTGTCCCTGCTTCCGCACACCGTCCGGACGGCGCCGCCAGAGCCCTCTTCGTTGCTCGAGGCCGGGACCGCGGATGCGGTGATCGTCGACGCGCGCACGGACCTGTCGTCGGCGCGCGGACTGTGCCGCTTGCTGAGCACGGCCGGCCGGTCGGTTCCGGTGCTGGCCGTCGTCACCGAGGGCGGGCTGGTGGCGGTCAGCTCCGACTGGGGTCTGGACGAGATCCTGCTGCCCACCACCGGGCCGGCCGAGGTCGACGCGCGGCTGCGGCTGGTGGTCGGCCGTCGCGGCGGGCTCGCGGACCAGGAGAGCGCCGGCAAGGTCAGCCTCGGCGAGTTGGTGATCGACGAAGGCACCTACACCGCCCGGCTGCGGGGCCGCCCGCTGGATCTGACCTACAAAGAATTCGAACTGCTCAAGTACCTGGCGCAGCATGCCGGGCGGGTGTTCACCCGCGCGCAGCTGCTGCACGAGGTGTGGGGCTACGACTTCTTCGGCGGCACCCGCACCGTCGATGTGCACGTGCGTCGCCTGCGGGCCAAACTCGGCCCCGAGTACGAGGCGCTGATCGGCACCGTGCGCAACGTGGGTTACAAGGCCGTCCGCCCGGCGCGCGGCCGCACGCCGGTCGCCGAGCCCGAGGACGCCGACGGCGCCGAATCCGAAGCCGAATCGCAGGACGTCCAAGATCCGCTGGTCGATCCGTTGCATACGCCGCAGTGACCTCGCCCGACTGGCGTCGCACGCTGACCGTCGAAGAGCAGCAGGGCGTACGCGAACTCGTCAGCGCGGCAACGGAATACGACGGAGTTGCGCCCGTGGGCGAACAGGTGCTACGCGAGCTCGGGCATGACCGCACCGAGCATCTGCTGATCAGTGGATCCGCCGGCGCGATCGTCGGCTATCTCAACCTGAGCCCGGCGCGCGACGGAGAAACCGGCATGGCCGAACTCGTGGTGCACCCGCAGGCGCGCCGGCGCGGTATCGGGTCCACGCTGGCGCGCGCGGCATTGGCCAAAACCGGTGCGGGCAACCGGTTCTGGGCGCATGGCACGCTGGAACCGGCCCGCGCGACCGCATCCGCGCTCGGCCTGACCCCGGTGCGGGAACTGATGCAGATGCGGCGCTCGTTGCGCGATCTGCCCGACACCGTGCCGGCGGTGCCCGGGGTGGAAATCCGCTCCTACGCGGGCCCCTCGGACGACGCCGAGCTGCTGCGGGTCAACAACGCCGCGTTCGCCTATCACCCCGAGCAGGGCGGCTGGACCGACGTCGAGCTGGCAGAGCGGCGGGACGAACCGTGGTTCGACCCGGCGGGCCTTTTTCTCGCGTTCGGCGACGCCCGAAGTGATCGGCCCGGCACGCTGCTGGGCTTCCACTGGACGAAGGTGCACCTCGATCGGCCCGGCCTGGGCGAGGTGTACGTCGTGGGCGTCGATCCGTCGGCACAGGGCCGCGGACTGGGCCAGGCGCTGACCTCCGTCGGCATCGAATGGCTGGCGCGGCGCCTGGCCGACACGGAAAGTTCAGCCGACCCCACCGTGATGCTGTACGTGGAGTCGGACAACGTCGCCGCGGTGCGCACCTATGAGCGCTTGGGCTTCACCACCCATAGCGTCGACACCGCATACGCGGTCGTACCGGCGGCCAACTGACCGCGGGTACGAGCGCCGACGGCCCGGATCGTTAATCTGGTCCTGGTTGCCCAGACGTTGCTGTGGCCGGCGTCGGCGCATAGTTTGGCCGTCGCCTGGCAACCTCACATAAGAATGGCCAGCGACACCCACGTGCGCCCGCAACGCATCAAGAAAGCGAGATCGGTGAGGCTCGACAGGCAGGGCAGGGCGCTGGCCGCCGTGGCGCTGGCGACGGCGCTCGGTGCCGGAGCGCTGACCGCCTGCGGTAGCGATGAGAACCGCCGCGGTGCCACCCCGCCCAGCGTCTCCGGCGTCACCGGAACGCCGCCGTGCGACGGAAAGAACAAACTGACGGCGGAGGGCTCGACCGCCCAAGAGAACGCGATCACGGTGTTCAACCAGGTCTGGGGCCAGTACTGCCCGGGCAAGGCCCTGGCCTACAACCCGACCGGATCCGGTGCGGGCCGTGAGCAATTCATCGCCGGGCACGTCGACTTCGCGGGCGCGGATTCACCCTTGGTCGCCGACCAGATCGGCCCGGCCGCGAAACGCTGCGACGGGAATCCGGCGTGGGATCTGCCGCTGGTCTTCGGTCCGATCGGGATCGTCTACAACCTGCCCGGAAATCCGGGGCTGGTGATCAACAGTGACGCGCTGGCCAAGATCTTCACCGGCAGGATCACCAGCTGGAACGACCCGATCCTGGTGGCCCTCAATCCGGGCACGGCGCTGCCCGACACCAAGATCACGCCGATCTACCGGACCGACTCGTCGGGAACCACGGACAACGTGCAGAAGTATCTGACCGCGGCCGCGCCGCAGAGCTGGTCCAAAGGGGTCGGCACCGAATTCCAGGGCGGGGTCGGGGAGGGCGCCGCGAAGTCGGCCGGCGTCATCCAGGCGGTGCGGGCCACCCCGGGCGCCATCGGATACGTCGAGAAGGGCTTCGCCGACCAGGCCCGCATGCCCTACGCCAAAATCGCCACCCGCGGCGGCGTCATTCCGCTGACCAACGACACGGCGGGAAACGCCGTCAAGGCGGCCAAATTCCTCGCCGAGGGCCATGACCTGGTGCTCGACCTCAACGCCATGTACGGCTCCGAGGAGCCGGGTGTCTATCCGTTGCTGCTGGTCACCTACGAGATCGTCTGCTCGAAGGGCTACGACCCCCAGACCTCCGCGGCCATCAAATCGTTCCTCGCCATCGCCGCCGGTAGCGGACAGGGCGAACTGGCGAGGGCCGGGTACGTGCCGCTGCCCGATAAGGTCAGGGAACGACTGGTTACGGCGATCGATGCGCTGCAGTAGCCAAGTGGATCGGGTTTCGAGGAGCGACAGCAGGACTGTGACGGGATCACAGTGACGGGGTTTTCCGGGGTGAATCCCAATGACGCGGGTTCGGGTGCGGTCGTCGCCGCGCCGTTTCCGGAGTCGCAGGCGACGCCGATCAGCCCCTGGGGCGAGGGCCGGCCCCACGTGGGGGACCGGATTTTCCGCTGGCTGGCGCAGTCGTCGGGCGTGCTCATCATCGTGGTCATCGCCGCGATCGCGGCCTTTTTGCTCGGGCGCGCGATACCGGCGCTGCACCGCAATCGGGAGAACTTCTTCAGCTACGGCGGCACCTGGTCCACCACGGACACCTCGGCGATGCACTTCGGCATCGCCAGCCTGGTGCCGGTCACGGTGTTCGTCTCGCTGTTCGCGCTGATCCTGGCCATGCCGGTCGCGCTGGGCGTGGCCATCTTCATCACGCAGTACGCGCCGCGGCGGGTCGCCACCCCGCTGGCCTACTCGGTCGA
Organism: Mycobacterium sp. 1482292.6; assembly: GCF_001672995.1. Classification (NCBI taxonomy): domain Bacteria; kingdom Bacillati; phylum Actinomycetota; class Actinomycetes; order Mycobacteriales; family Mycobacteriaceae; genus Mycobacterium; species Mycobacterium sp. 1482292.6. The sequence goes on from NZ_LZKV01000099.1 coordinate 53,850, forward strand.
CCTGCTGGCCGCGGTCCCGTCGATCATCTACGGCGCGTGGGGTCTGTACGTGTTGGCGCCGCAGCTGCGCCCCCTCGCCACCTGGCTCAATCGCTCGCTGGGTTGGTGTTTTCTGTTCGCCAACGGCAACGCGTCGCCGGCCGGTGGTGGCACCATCTTCACCGGCGGGATCGTCCTGGCGGTGATGATCCTGCCGATCATCACCGCGGTCACGCGCGAGGTGTTCGTCCAGACGCCGCAAGACCAGATCGAGGCCGCGCTGGCGCTCGGTGCCACCCGTTGGGAGGTGGTCAAGACGGTCACGCTGCCGTTCGGGCGGTCGGGCTACGTCAGCGGCTCGATGCTGGGACTGGGCCGCGCCCTGGGTGAGACCGTGGCGCTGCTGATCATCCTGCGCGGCACCCAGTCGGCGTTCGGCTGGTCGCTGTTCGACGGCGGCTCCACCTTCGCGACCAAGATCGCCGGCGCGGCGGCCGAATTCGACGACCGATACAAGGCCGGCGCTTACATCGCCGCGGGCCTGACCCTATTCGTGCTCACCTTCGTGGTCGACGCCCTGGCGCGGGGCACCGTCGCCGGGGCGGCGCGAAAGGGGGCGCAATGACCTCGATGTTGGACCGCCCGCTCAAACCGCGGACCTTCTCGCCGGTCAGCCGGCGCCGCCGTATCGCGAATACCATTGCGACGCTTCTGGTTTCACTGTCGCTGCTGGTGGCGGTGACCCCGCTGGTGATGGTGTTGTGGTCGGTGGTCGCCAAGGGACTCAAGACCATTGCGTCGACCACGTGGTGGTCGCACTCGCAAGCGGGGATGACGGCATTCGTCTCCGGTGGCGGCGCCTACCACGCGCTGGTCGGCACCGTGCTGCAGGGATTGATATGCGCCGCCATCTCAGTCCCGATCGGGTTGATGGTCGCGATCTATCTCGTCGAGTACGGCGGCGGGACCCCGCTGGGAAGATTGGCCTCGTTCATGGTGGACATCCTCAGCGGTGTGCCGTCAATCGTTGCCGCGCTGTTCATCTACGCGTTGTGCGTGGCGACACTGGGGATGTCGCGGTCGGAGTTCGCGGTGTCGCTGGCGCTGGTCTTGCTGATGCTCCCGGTGATCGTGCGCGCCACCGAGGAGATGCTGCGGATCGTGCCGGTGGATCTCCGCGAGGCCAGTTACGCGCTGGGCATCACCAAGTGGAAAACCATTGCCCGGGTGGTCATCCCCACCGGGCTGTCGGGCATCGTCACCGGGATACTGCTGGCGATGGCCAGGGTGATGGGGGAGACGGCGCCGCTGCTTATCCTCGTGGGGTACGCGCAGTCGATGAACTTCGACATATTCAGCGGGTTCATGGGGACATTGCCCGGCATGATGTTCAACCAGACGTCGGCCGGTGCGGGCCTGAACCCCATCCCCACGGATCGGTTGTGGGGCGCCGCATTAACCCTCATCCTGGTGATCGCCATCATCAATATCGCGGCCCGAGTGATAGCGAAATTCCTGGGCGCCAGGAAGTCATAGGCAGGAGCACTAAGTGGCCAAACGGTTGGACCTCAAGGGCGTCAACATCTATTACGGATCGTTTCACGCGGTCTCGGATGTGACGCTGTCGGTTCTGCCCCGCAGCGTGACCGCGTTCATCGGGCCCTCGGGGTGCGGCAAGACGACGGTGTTGCGCACGCTCAACCGCATGCACGAGGTGGTGCCCGGTGGACGGGTCGAGGGCAGCGTGCTGCTCGACGACGAAGACATCTACGGCGCCGGCGTCGACCCGGTCGGCGTACGCCGGGCCATCGGCATGGTGTTCCAGCGGCCAAACCCGTTCCCCGCCATGTCGATTCGCGACAACGTGGTCGCCGGCCTGCGGCTGCAGGGGGTCCGCAACCGCAAGGTGCTCGATGAGACGGCCGAGTATTCGCTACGCGGGGCGAACCTGTGGGACGAGGTCAAGAACCGGTTGGACAGGCCAGGAGGAGGACTGTCGGGCGGGCAGCAGCAGCGCCTGTGCATCGCGCGGGCCATCGCCGTGCAACCCGACGTGCTGCTGATGGACGAGCCGTGTTCGGCGCTGGACCCCATCTCGACGATGGCCATCGAAGAGCTGATCAGCGAACTGAAGCAGGACTACACCATCGTCATCGTCACCCACAACATGCAGCAGGCGGCGCGGGTCAGTGACTACACGGCGTTCTTCAACCTGGAAGCGGTCGGAAAACCGGGGCGGCTGATCGAAGTCGACGACACCGAGAAGATCTTCTCCAACCCGAGCCAGAAGGCCACCGAGGACTACATCTCGGGCCGCTTCGGCTAGCCCGATCGTTACTGCGACGCGGATTTCGCTTCTTCCTCGGGCAGCCTGCCGGTCGCCTGGAAGATGACCCGCCGGGCCACCTCGACGGCGTGGTCGGCGAAGCGCTCGTAGAACCTGCCCAGCAGCGTCACGTCGACGGCCGCGGCGACGCCGTGTTTCCATTCACGGTCCATCAGCACCGAGAACAGGTGCCGGTGCAGATCGTCCATGGCGTCGTCTTCTTCGCGGATCCGGGCGGCCTTCTCCGGGTCGCGGGACAACACCACCTCCTGGGCGCTGTTGCCCAATTCGACTGCGATGCTGCCCATTTCGGCGAAGTAGCCGTTGACCTCCTCGGGCAGGGCGTGCTGGGGATGGCGACGACGGGCGATCTTGGCGACGTGCAGCGCCAGCGCGCCCATCCGGTCGATGTCCGCCACCATCTGAATGGCACTCACGATGGCCCTCAGGTCACCGGCGACCGGTGCCTGTAATGCCAGGAGTACGAAGGCGCTTTCCTCGGCGCGCGCGCTGAGCGCGGCGATGGCTTCGTGATCGGAGATGACTTGTTCGGCTAGCACCAAGTCGGCCTGCAGCAGAGCCTGGGTGGCCCGCTCCATGGCGATTCCCGCCAAGCCGCACATCTCGCCGAGGCGCTCGGATAACTCCGAGAGTTGCTCGTGGTAGGCGGTCCGCATATCAACAAGGGTACGGTCTGTCCGCCCGAAACGGACAGCGCAGCGCCGTCAAAAGCGGTTACTCGCAGGTGGTGTCGGCCGCGTTGGTGACGGTCAGGTCCTCAGGCAGCTTGGCCGGAGCACTGCTCGAGCCGCGTTCGATTTGCAGATTCATCGACGAGCCGCTGGGCGACGGAGTGCTGACCGACTTGAAGTCGGGGCCCAGCACCACCTGCACCACCTGCCCGTAGCCGGAGACCCGCTGCACCTTCGCGTTGGTCAACGAGGACGCGACGGTGGCGGCGGCCTCCTCGTTGCCGGGCGAGAACAGCACCGTCGTCGCGCTCACCGAACTCGGGTAATCGTCGGGTGACATCACGTTGAAGCCGTCCCGCTTGAGCTGGGTGGTCGCGGTGGCGGCCAGACCGCTCTGCGTGGTCGCGTTGGACACCCGCACCGTCACGCCGCTGGGCGAGGTCGTGGTGATCAGCTCGTGTTGGGCCTCGGGCGCCGGCGCCGGCGACTTCTTGGTGGTGGGCGCCTTCGAGGGCCCCGTCGTCGGGGAGGCGCTCAAATTCTGTGCGTTCTGGTCGTTTTCTTCGGGCAGCGGATCATCGTTGATGATGGCATCGAACAGTGCCCGCATGTCGGCCATCCGCGGCGGCTCGTCGCCGTTCTGGTCGGTGACACCGGTCGGGACGGTGACGAAGGTGACGTGCCCGGCCGCGATGCCCTGCAGCGACTGCCCCAGTTGGACCAGGTCCTTGGACTGGACGTTGTCGACGACGGTGTTGCCGATGATCATGTTGACCACGTTGTTGAGCTTGTTGAGGTCGAGCAGGGTGTCCGCGGAGATCAGCGACCGCAGCAGCGACGACACGAACAGTTGCTGGCGTTTGATGCGGCCGTAGTCGCCGTTGACTTCGGTGGTGACCTGGCGGGCGCGCACGTAGTTCAACGCGGTCGAACCGTCGAGAACCTGCCGACCACCGTGTTCGAGGACGGTGCCGAGCTCGTAGTCGTGCAGCGGGGTGCTCGAGCAGACCTCGACGCCGCCCAGGGCATCGACCATTTTCGCGAAACCGGCGAAATCGACGGCGATGAAGTGGTTGATGCTCAAGCCGGACAGTTTCTGGATCTCCTTGACCAGGCACTTGGGGCCGCCGAAGGCGAAGGCGGAGTTCAGCTTGGTCTCGGTGTAGATCGTCTTTGGCCCGTAGGTCTTGGTCTTCGGGTCGTAGAGGGGCCCGTACTTGCCGGTGTCGGGATTCCACGCCTCGCACTGCATCGGGGTGATGGCCAGGTCGCGGGGGAACGACACGGCCACCACGCGTTTCCGGTTGGCCGGAATGTTGACCAGCATCACCGAGTCCGACCGTTCTCCGTCGGCGTCGTCGGTGGTGCCGGCGCCCATGTTGCCGTTGTCACCCGTGCGGGAGTCGAGGCCGACGATCAAGAAGTCCTCGTCGCCGTACTGGCCGCCCGGGTCGCGGATGTCGCTGGAGTTCCGGTCGAGCGCGGCGACGTTGTTGAGCCGGGCGTTCTTCGACGCGCTCCATTGCCACGCCCCACCGGTCATGGCCAACGCCAGCACGGCGGCCAGGGCCGCCGTCGACCGCGCCGCCAGCAACAGCGGACGGCGCCGCCGCCTGGGCTCCGCGGCCTCGATGAATTCTGGGGCCTCGCCGTCGTCCGCGTCGTCGTCGTTGGGATAGTCGGCGGCCTCGAGGGCTCGAAGCTCGGCGACCGCGTCCAGGGAGTAGGCCAGGTCGTCGATCACCTGCGTTGTCTGCAGCTCGATCGGCAGGCCCGGCTCGTCCCCGCTCGGCTCGGGCTCCGGATCCTCGGGAGCGGCGCGGTGGTGAACGGGCCGGTCGGGGGCGCCGATCTTGGCGATCAGGTCCGCGACGCTGACGCCGCCCCCGGCGTGAGAGCCACCCCGGTCGGTGTCGTCCACGGGCGCCTCGACGGGCTCGATGCCGGTGTCGGGCTGCCACCGGTGCAGGCTGTCGTCGGCCGGTGGTTGGAAGAATCGCTCCCAGGGCGCGGCGCCCAACGGCGCCGGGTCCGGCGCGATCGGGCGGGCGTGCGCCCCGCCCGGGCCATGCCGACCATTACGAGTGGCGTCGTTCTCGGCGTCACTCATGTCCTACCGGCCTCCGAAGCTCTGATGCAGACGTCAGCGTGTGCGTGCGTAGTGTCAGCGCAGCGCCGCATCGTGAGCGCTGCTGCTGGTGCCAACCATTTTTTGCCGCCCTCGTGCAGTGGCACGAACCCATCCGCTACCCGAGCGCATGCAACAAAGCCCACATGCTACTGAGTTATCGGTCCGGACGCGATCTCGAGTCGGTCGACTCAGCCCCCGGAGTGCATGACGTCGGCGCCCGCCGGGACCGTGCAGTCGTCCGGGTCGGTCAGCCACCCTTCCGGCAGCACTACCCGAGCCGGTGAGCCCTGCCGGCCGCGCGGGCCCGTCGCCTCGTCCGGGAACGGCACCGTGCCGTCCAGCCGGTCGAGCAGACGGTCCAGCTCGTCGAGCGTCTTGACCATCGCTAGCGCCCGGCGCAGCTCGGAGCCGGCCGGGAAGCCGTGTAGATACCAGCCGATGTGCTTGCGGATGTCGCGCATGCCCTTGTCCTCGCCGAAGTGCGCGGCCAGCAGCTGCCCGTGCCGTCGCACGATGTCGGCGACCTCGCCCAGCGTGGGCGGCGTGGGCGGCGCGCTGCCGGTGAAGGCGGCCGACAGCTCGGCGAAAAGCCACGGCCGGCCCAGGCAGCCGCGGCCGATGACGACGCCGTCGCAGCCGGTGCTGGCCATCATCGTCAGCGCGTCGCTGGCGTCATAAATGTCGCCGTTGCCGAGCACCGGGATCGTCTGCACATGCTGTTTGAGCCGGGCGATCTCGTCCCAGTCGGCGGTCCCGGAGTAACGCTGCGCCGCCGTGCGGGCATGCAGCGCGACGGCGGCCGCCCCTTCGGCTTCCGCGATGCGGCCGGCATCGAGGTGCGTGTGGTGCTCATCGTCGATGCCGATGCGGAACTTGACGGTCACCGGTATGTCGGTGCCCTCGGTGCCGCGCACCGCCGCGGCGACGATCTGGCCGAACAGTCGCCGCTTGTACGGCAGCGCCGATCCGCCGCCGCGCTTGGTCACCTTGGGCACCGGGCAGCCGAAATTCATGTCGATGTGATCGGCCAAGCCCTCGTCGGCGATCATCTTGGCGGCGGCGTAGGTGGTGGCGGGGTCGACGGTGTAGAGCTGCAGCGACCGCGGCGACTCGTCGGGGGCGAACGTCGTCATGTGCAGCGTGGCGGGATGACGCTCCACAAGCGCACGCGCCGTGACCATTTCGCAGACGTAGAGCCCGCTGACGGTGCCGACCTTGGCAAGCTCTAGTTCGCGACACAGCGTCCGGAAAGCGACGTTGGTCACGCCCGCCATCGGAGCCAGAACCACCGGGCTCGCGAGCGCGATGGATCCGATGCGCACCGCTTGGTTACCGCCGGCTCATGGTCAGCGTGCCCGCGGTCTTGTGCAGCTCGAACGCGGTGGTCCGCTTGCCCGTGCGGGCTTCCCGCTCGAGCTGACGTTGCTTGGAAATCTCGAACTTCTCGCAGGTCGCCTCGAGTTCCTTGATCAGCAGCGCGAGATCGTCGCGCATGGCGGCCGCCTCGCCGGTGAAGTCCTCGCGCTCGAAGATGCGCCATTTCTTCAGCACCGGCATGACCACGTCGTCGAGGTGGATGCGCGGGTCGTACACGCCGCCGACGGCGATGGCGACGGCCTTGCGGCGGAACTCGGGCACCTGGTAGCCGGGCATCTGGAAGTTGCGCAGCACCTTGTGCAGCGACCTCATCGCCTGGTTGGGCGCGGCGGCGAACCCGGCGTCGCTGACGTCCCGGTAGAAGATCATGTGCAGGTTCTCGTCGGCCGAGATCTTGGCCAGCAACTGATCGGCGATGGTCTCGTTGCAGGCCCTGCCCGTGTTGCGGTGCGAGATCCGGGTGGCCAGTTCCTGGAACGTCACGTAGATGACCGAGTCGAAGAGGCTCTCGGCAAACAGATCGGCGCGAACCTGGTGGTTCTGGCCGGGGCTGAAGCCGCGGTTCACCACCTCGATGCGCAGCTTCTCCAGTTCGACGGGGTCGACCGCGCGGGTCACCACCAGGTAGTCGCGCAGCGCGATGCCGTGCCGGTTCTCCTCGGCGGTCCAGCGGTTGACCCACTGGCCCCACGCGTTGTCCAGGCCGAAGTTCATCGCGATCTCGCGGTGATAGGACGGCAGGTTGTCTTCGGTCATCAGGTTCTGCACCATCGCGATCTGGGCGACGTCTGACAACTTCGACTGACCGGGCTCCCAATCCTGCCCACCGAGCGCGTAGTAGTTCTTGCCGTCCGACCACGGGATGTAGTCGTGCGGGTTCCAGTTCTTGTGCATGCTCTCGTGCCGGTTCAGGTATTTCTCGACGAACGGCTCGAGCTCGTGCAGCAGCTGTAGGTTTGTCAGCTCCGCTGACATAGGGCCTCCAGTTATCTGTGTCGATGGGTAGCAGTCAATATATCTGTGTACTTCAGTAGCATCAAGTTCCTCGTCCGGCGCGCCAGGTGACGTTTTGATGCCGGTTTCGAGGGTCCGGTTCGGTAGGTCTAGTTGTACGGCTTGCCGATGCGGCGGAATTGAAAACGCGTCACTGCGACTTGCCGAGCTCGTTGGCCGGGACGTAGGGCGCGGCGCTGATATAGAGCATGTTGATGCAGTAATCGATGAACTGCGTGCGGCTGGCACCCAGCTGCCCATGCAGGTAGGCGGTGAACAGGCTCGACAGCCCGCCCACCAGGCTGGTCGCGATCATCTTCTGCAGCACGGCGTCGCCGATGCGGGACAGCTTGCGCTGCAGCAGGTCGATGAAATTGGGCATCCACTCCGCCCCGGAGCGGGTGAGCACCGGCTCGACCGCCGGCGCCAGCAACAGCACGCGTCCGCGGACCGGGTCGTCGACCATCAGCTCGACGAATCGCTCGACGGCCTCGCGCGGGGTCGTCGCCGAGGTCAATGTGTCCATCGCGCGCGTGCACACATCGTCGTAGACCGCGCGCACGAATTCGTCACGGTCGGCGAAGCTTTCGTAGAAGTAGCGCTCAGTCAGCGCGGCCGCGCGGCAAACCGCGCGCACGGTCAGCGCCGGCCCACCGGGGCTGCCCAGCAACTGCACCCCGGCGCTGATGAGGTTGTCCCGGCGAAGCGCGAGACGGCTCTCCAAGGGGACGCCGGTCCAGCGTCCCCGTCGTTGACCCGTCTGCACATCGCTCCTAAGCTCTAAATTGACAACGGTTGTAGTCAGATTTTCACGATACCTACAGGGATCCAATAGTGACTCAAGATACGTCCGCATCGCGCCCTCTGACCAGCGACGTAGCGCGCAGCGACGCGACCGGTACCGCTGAGCAGTCGGTTTCGAGCGACTCGCCCGACGGCGTCGCGGGGGGCTGCCCGGTATCGCCGGCGGGATACGACTCGCCACCCGCACCGCTGGGACCCGATTCGCTGACCTGGCGGTACTTCGGCGACTGGCGGGGCATGCTGCAGGGCCCCTGGGCGGGATCGATGCAGAACATGCACCCGCAACTGGGCGCGGCGGTCATCGACCACTCCACCTTCTTTCGCGAGCGCTGGCCGCGCCTGCTGCGCTCGCTCTATCCCATCGGGGGTGTCGTCTTCGACGGGGACCGCGCGCCCGTCACCGGCGCCGAGGTCCGCGACTATCACACCGACATCAAGGGGGTCGACGAACAGGGCCGGCGCTACCACGCGTTGAACCCCGACGTCTTCTATTGGGCGCACTCCACCTTCTTCATGGGCACCATTCACGTCGCCGAGCGATTCTGCGGCGGAATCACCGAGGAGCAGAAGCGCCAGCTGTTCGACGAACACGTCGAGTGGTACCGCATGTACGGCATGAGCATGCGGCCGGTGCCGAAGTCGTGGGAAGAGTTCCAGGTCTATTGGGACCACATGTGCCGCGACGTGCTGGAGAGCAACTGGGCGGCGCGGGCCGTGCTCGACCTGACCGAGTTGCCGAAACCCCCCTTCGCGCAATGGATTCCGGACGCGCTATGGGCGGCCCAGCGCAAACTGCTGGCGCCGTTTTTCGTCTGGGTGACGGTCGGCCTGTACGACCCGCCGGTGCGCGAGCTGATGGGCTACCGGTGGTCGGCCCGCGACGAATGGTTGCACCGGCGCTTCGGCGACCTCGTTCGCGGGGTGTTCGCCCTGGTGCCGAGCAGGTACCGCAAGCACCCGCGGGCGCGCGCCGGTCTGGACCGCGCCAGCGGGCGGATCCCCCTCGATACGCCGCTGGTGCAGACGCCGGCGCGCAATCTGCCGCCCGAAGACGAGCGCAGCAACCCCAAGCACTACTGCCCGATGGTCTCCTGAGCCGCTTGGGCGACGGACGCGCTACGCGTGGGCGTGACCGTGGACCTCTTCCAGGCCCGCCTGGTGCACGTGCGCGTGGGTGTGTTCGGTCCCGTCGGCGTGAGCGTGTGAGTGTTCGTGCTCGACGTGCTCGTGCTCGTGGGTGGTGTGCGCGTGGGCGTGGGTGACGTCGCCGTGCTGGTGTTCGTGCGCGTGCGGCGCGTCGTGAGTGTGCTGTTCGCTCATCGCTGTTCCCTCCTTGGGTCAAATGCCGTGTGGCTGCTGCCCGCTCAGCGTGCGGCGCTGTGCCGCCGGTTCGGTGGACGGGACGGCTCGGCGACGGCCGTCAGCCCGCCGTCGCCGCGGTGGTGACCGGGGACGCCGGGGCCGGCGTGCTCGGCGTTGAACACCGCATCGATGACGAGTTGACGGACGTGGTCGTTTTCCAGGCTGTAAAAAATCGTCGTGCCCTCCCGGCGGGTGCGGACCAGCCGGGCCATCCGCAGCTTCGCGAGGTGCTGGGAAACCGACGGCGCCGGCTTGCCCACGTGCTCGGCGAGTTCGTTGACCGACATCTCGTGGTCGGTCAACGACCAGAGCACCTGCACGCGCGTGGCGTCGGCGAGCATCCGGAAAACCTCGACGACCAGGCTGGCCTGGTCGTCCGGCAGCCGGCCTTTGCCACTATCTGCATGCATACGCAAATATTAGCGAAGCCCGGTCGGGCTGCCAAGGACACGGTTCAGCAGGACGGGACGACCGTCGCCCGCCGTCCGCCGTTGCGCTCGTTCCAGAACCGGTAGACCTCGACGGCGTCGTCGTTGGGCTCGTAGCGCATCGGCAGGCGGCGCCGGTCCCATGGCTTCGCGAATTCGTCGTAGAACGTGGACAATTCGAAATACTTGCGGTCGTCCAGGTAGTACTGCTCGTAGGTCTCACGGGTGGTCAGGAAGACCACTTCCTTGGGTGAGCAGTAATACAGCGAGCCCAGGCACATCGGGCACGGATGGGCGAGCACGTAGATGGTGGCATCGACGAGGTGCTCGGTGCCCATCTTCATGCACGCCTCGCGGATGGCGAGGATTTCCGCATGCGCGGTGGGGTCGTTGGTCTGGGCCACCTTGTTGGCGCTCTCGGCGAGCACGTCGCCGTCCTGGACGATCACCGTCGCGAAGGGGCGGCCCCCGTCTGCCACGTTTCGGCGCGCCAGGTCGATCGTCCGCTGTGCGAAATCGGTCACGGGCCCTCCTGAAACGGGAGCAGATAGCTCGCAGAGTAGCCCCGCACGGCGGAACCCGAGCCTGTGATACTAACTAGATTGTCTATCTTTTTTTCGGACCCGGTTTCAAAGGGGGCACCATGGCGCGCGCCGAACGTGATCGATGGGATCTGGCGACCAGTGTCGGGGCGACGGCGACCATGGTGGCCGCCCAGCGGGCCCTGTCCTCGGACGCGAAGTTGATCGACGACCCCTACGCTGCGCCGCTGGTGCGGGCGGTCGGTATCGACGTCTATGTCCGGTTGGTGAACGGCGAAATCGCGCCCGGCGGCAACACGGAGTTCGATCCGCAGCGAATGGCGCGCGGGATGGCCTGCCGGACCCGGTTCTACGACCAATTCTTTCTGGACGCCACGCGCAGCGGCATCGGCCAGGTGGTGATCCTCGCGTCGGGGCTAGATTCCCGGGCCTACCGGCTGCCCTGGCCGACGGGCACCGTCGTCTACGAGGTCGACATGCCGGAGGTGATCGAGTTCAAGACCCTGACGCTGGGTGACCTGGGGGCCGAGCCGACGGCCGAGCGTCGCACCGTGGGCATCGATCTGCGCGACGACTGGGCCTCGGCTCTGCAGGCGGCCGGATTCGATCCGCAGGTGCCCTCGGCATGGAGCGCCGAGGGTCTGGTGGTTTACCTGCCCGACGACGCCCAGGACGCGTTGTTCGACAACGTCACCGACCTGAGTGCCTCCGGCAGCCGCCTCGCCTTCGAATTCGTGCCTGACACTGCGGTTTTCGCGGACCCGCGGTGGCGCGCGCACCACGACCGGATGAGCGAACTCGGGTTCGAAATCGACTTCAACGATCTCGTCTACCACGGCCAGCGCAGCCACATCGTCGACCACCTGGGCCGGCGCGGCTGGCAGACCACGTCACAGACCATCGCGGAGTTGCATGCGGCCAACGGGTTTGTCTACGCCGACGACGACGTCGCCGCGGCCTTCGCCGATGTCACCTACAGCAGCGCGGTGCTCGGGCGATGATTGCGGTGCGCGCAGCGGCACCGCGCGCAGTGTGGTGCCCCCACCAGGGCTCGAACCTGGGACCTGCGGATTAATGGTCCATCTGTTCCGACGATTCCCAGTCATGCCTCAAAAGGTGACGTAAGCATGCGTTCGACGCCCACACCAGCTCAATGCTTCCCGAGTGATCCGACTCGTTCCCGATTATTAACGTCGATAAGACGGTGAGCGTGTCTTAATTGTACGGGCGCACATCAGTAAAGCCGCCACCCACGGACGACGGGCAGGTTCGACCAGAAAGGGGAGCGGTGGGCGGTCTGGTGTCGACGTACTCGTTGTTTAGCTCATTCCACAGCAGAATTTCGCTGAAAGAGGAGTCACAGCAGCAAGGTCTGTACCGCGTCATCCAATGTGGAGAGGCCTTGAGAAGGAGGTACTTCCCCGACAGTGAAAACGTCAGCGACCACATCACCCTTCTCGGATCGCTGGTGAAAGACACAGGTATCGAGCCGCTACTCGACGCCGACGTCTTGTTTCGGATGCCAGCAGGCACATACAGCCGATTCGACAACTACGCCGGCAACGGCCAGTCGGCCCTTTTGCAGGAGGTGCGGGACGCACTACAAACGCGTTACCCCCGAACCGTCATCCGCGGCGATGGACCCGTAGTTGTGGTGTCCTTCTCGGAACCCCCCGCTATCGAGGTTGTGCCCGCCGTACTGCTTAGCGAGGGAAGCAACATTGTCTCCGCAAGAGGATTTGTCCCTGTCACACGCGAGGGCGGCCGCTGGGAACACGAGGATTACGGCGCGGAGTGGACCACGCTCAATTCGCTTGACAAATCGGTCAACGGCCAACTCCGCCGCCTGATCTGTTACATGAAAGTATGGCGCCGTCATACAGGCGCTCTAATGAAATCCATCGTTCTCGAGATGATGGCGACTGCATTCATGAGCGGTTGGGACCGTTCACAAACCTCATACACTTATGACGATTGGCTTGTCAGGGATTTTTTAAAGTACATGGTTGACCACTACACAACCACCTATTACACGCCGGGAACCGGCAAGGCCATTGATACCGGAGTCGGTTGGTATGTGGACGCCACCAACTCGGCGGAGGCGGCGGCCAACGCATGCCTCCACCTGGCAGATGATTTGCTGTATCGGTACTACTGGCGGGAGGTTTTCGGGAGTGAGTTCGGTATCTGATGCCTTCATGTCAGACGTTCGACAAACCTACGGACGGCTGGTCTACACACACAAGACACACGAGAAAGAGGCCGAACGGAAGGTCACGCAGAATCTTTGGCTTACCTGGACCAACTTGGTCGTCATTGCAGTCACACTCGCGGCAACGCTCGCGATGCCAGTCCTGAAAAATACGTGGGCGCAGTGGATTCCGGTTGGCTCAGCGGTAATCGCCTTCGGCTTTGCTACGGCGCAGCTCAGCTTCCAGCCACAGCGTGAGGCGGCGGAACAACGTAATGCCGCCAAATCATTCCTGAACCTACGTGACGATTTCGGGCGATTGATCGCGGACGCGCAGGAAAACGCAGACACCAACACCGTCCGGGCGAGATACGACGTGCTGACCGCCCGGTTGGCCGAACTGTACGCCTACGCCCCGCAGACATCAGGGCGCGCCTACCAACACGCGCGAGACGCGCTCGCCGGCGATGAGGAACTCGTATTCACGGATGTCGAGCTGAACCGCATGCTGCCCCAGGAGTTGCGCAGAGGCGGTCGAAGATAGCTGCATCTCCGGACCGTTAAGATTCAGAGAAGCGTTGTGGCACAGTTGATTTCGCCGGCTGGCCTGTGACGGGCGAAGTTGTGCGAAACGTACAGAGCATTTTCAGCAGTGCCGTGTCGGGGTCCGCTGGGGTGGACGGAGGGTTCCCTCCGCCCCCTCTGGGATTAGGTGACTGCACCGCATCTCGCCTTTTGGCGTACCGATGCGGTGGTGCTCAGGGGCGGTGACGCCCTCGGTCAATGATCGCGTCTCTTGCCAGCGGTTCGCTCCGCAACCCGACCAGCGGCATATTCGGCATAATCGTGCGCGGAATGCCAGGGGAGGTTGCCGAGGTGAGGTTCACGTTGGACTTCGGCGATGCGGAGTCCGTTGATGCGCTCGTAGCGGAACGGCATCGACTTGTTCTGCGTCGGATCAAACGCCGTTCCGTCGGACTTGCCGAACCGGCCAACCCATTTCTGCGCGAGCCTGCAGTTGCCCTCGATTATAATTCCGTCCTTACATAGGTACGCCACCACGGTGGTGTACTCTGTTCCTTCGGCGCGATCGAACTCGACACCTTCAGCCAGCATGTCGTATCGATTCTCGCGGTAGTCGCGCTCGCATAGTGCGAATACTTCCGCGCCACCCGCGATGAGGGCCGCATATGCCTCTCGGTTTAGTTCTTGTCGTTCGTGTTGCGCTCGGGCAGCGGCTTGGTCTTCTTGCTCCTTACGCGATGCCTGTTCGCTCTGCTTCGCGGCTCGCTCTGCCTGGATGCGACGAACGCGGTCCTCGAATGACTCGAATGACATGCACCCATTGTCGCCGCATTCGTCTCAAACTTGGGAAATCGCCAAAACTAGGTCCGGTGTGTGCCAACCCCACTGGGCTGAGCCGCGCGGGCAACTCGGACCGAAGTGTCGAACAGCGGTCACTGTTCCTTCGTGTAGGTGGCGGCGGCAGGGCGCAGGTGTCGGCTCTGGCTCGAACGAAAGGAGCAAAGCTCACCGTCATGGCCGGCCCTTGGCCCGGTTGGCGGTGCGGGGTTGACGCCCCGCCGCCGCCAGTCTTTTCATGCGGAGGTCGAGGGCCGGCCCAGCTCACACGATCAGTTCACTCAGGGGCTTGCCCTGCCCGCGCAGGGCAGCCGCTTCCCAGAACTTCAGGGTGTTCGGCTGCAGGTCACACGGCACCCCGACCGGGGTCGTGAGGATGCGGCCGGCGGTGCTGAGCCAGCGGTTGCCGCCGAGGGTCGGAATCTCGTCGGGGTCAAGGCCAAATGTCAAGCATCACCCGACGTCATACACGCGTTGTGGTGCCCCCACCAGGGCTCGAACCTGGGACCTGCGGATTAAAAGTCCGTAGCTCTACCAACTGAGCTATAGGGGCCGCGAAGATTCAGGATACTTGGACCGAAAACGAGGCTCGTTTGAGGATTGGGCACACCGTGACCTAAGCTGACGTGGCTCCCAACGAAACCACGTTGCGAGTACCCCGGAGTGATTCGGTTCTGGCCCCCATCGTCTAGTGGCCTAGGACGCCGCCCTTTCACGGCGGTAGCACGGGTTCGAATCCCGTTGGGGGTACGCGACGCGGTGACGCGGAGCAGCAGCAAGGCCCTGTGGCGCAGTTGGTTAGCGCGCCGCCCTGTCACGGCGGAGGTCGCGGGTTCGAGTCCCGTCAGGGTCGCCAAGCGCGGCGAGGCACTCGCTGCCTTCCGGCCAGGTAGCTCAGTCGGTACGAGCGTCCGCCTGAAAAGCGGAAGGTCGGCGGTTCGATCCCGCCCCTGGCCACCACGGATATGCGACTTCTCGATGTTGCGCGGCGTCAAACCACGTAGGGCGCAATCAGAGTGGTCGCGCCCAACACCACCAGCCCGATCAGGAACGCCACAATCGTGAACCCCATTACCTGACGGACATTCAGTTTCGCGATCGCGAGCAGCGGCAGCAACCAGAACGGCTGGATCATGTTCGCCACCCCCTCGCCGACGGCGACCGCCATGGACATCAGCCCGAGGTAGGCCGGCGAGGTCTGACCGACCGCCCGCGCCGAATCCACCGCGATCGGGCCCTGCACGGCCCAGTGCCCGCCGCCGGACGGCACAAACAGGCTGATGATCAGCGAGCCGATGAAGGTCAGGAACGGCAGCGTGTACTGCGTCGCGCCGCTCACCAGCCCGTGGGCCAGCAGCGTCTGCAGGGGCACGGCCTTGCCGCCGGCGTGCGCGGGCGCATACCCGAGCAGAGCAACCAGACCCCCGTAGAGCGGGTACTGCAGCAACAGCGGACCGGATACCTTGGCGGCGCCGGTGAAGGCCCGGATGAAGCGGATCGGCGTGCGATGCAGCAACGCACTGGTGATCGTGAACAACATGATCATCGACGAGATGTTCAGCGCAAAACCGCTGAGGCAGAAGTAGGCAACGCCCGCGGCGAACACGAGGACATTGAGAATCCACTGGTTTTCCAGCCATTCGGCGAACGATCGCGTGCCCTCGGCCTTGCCCTCCGAGCCGCCCTCCTCCTCGAACACGGCGGGATCGGGCGCCAGGCGCTGCGTTGGCTGCATGCGCCAGATCGCAAGCGCGAGCAGCGCCAGAACGACGAGCACAGACAGCCAGCTGTAGGGCTCGAAGATCGTCAGCTTGAGCGGCACCGTGGCCCCAGTCATCTTGTGAATGACGTTGATTGGGCTGCCATCGTCCGTGTTCGCCAGCGCGATCGACGACGACAGTCCCTGCGTCCAGACGATGAAGCCCATGAACGCCGCCGCGATGAGGTAGCCGAAATGTGTGTCGGTGCAGCGCTTCGCGACCTGGCGGGCGATCAGCGCGCCCGCGACCAGCCCGAGCCCCCAGTTCAGCAGCGACAGTGCGGCGCTCACGCCGAAACAGAGCAGGGCGCCCTGCACCTGGTTGCGCGGCTTGCTCGCGATGTGGACGATGGCCCGTTTCAGCACCGGCGCCTCGGCGAGCGTGTAGCCGGTCACCAGGATCAGGACCATCTGGAAGGCGAAGGTGAAGATGTTCTGCGATCCCCACACGCCGCCGTACCACGCCCTGAGCATGCCGCCCGCCGAGGCGCCCTTGACCAAGAGCGCCACCAGCGCGGCGACGATGACGGTGAGGATGACCGCGAACAGGTAGGGGTCGGGCATCAGCCGTTCGACGTATCGGACACAGAGCGCGGTGAAAGCCTGGATGACGCCGCGTCGTCCGGGTTCGGGTTCTTCTCCTGACGCCGTTGGCCGTTCGGCCTCGGGTGTCTCGGTCGCGGCCTTGGGTTCTTCGCTCGTCGTCATCGACCTGCCCTCGCGTTCTCTGGCCAGCTCGCGTTCGACCGCGCGCATTGGCTGATCGTAATGGCGGAACCGATGAGGTCTGAACCTGACGGCAGATGTCGTGGCTATGAACTGTCCGTGGCCACCACGTTGCGATCCGGGGCGACGGCGTGCCCGGGCCGACGGCCGCCGGCGCCTGCGGCTACTTGAGCATGCTTCCGGCGTCGACGGTGACGGGAAGCCCTGTGATATACCGCGATTCGTCGGATGCCAGGAACAGCACGGCGTTGCTGATGTCCACCGGCTCGACCCAGCCGACCGGCAGTACGTGCATGAACTGCGCGGCGACCTTGAGGTCGTCCGGGCCGGGGTTCTCCAGATCGGGCCGAAACAGCTTCATCGTCCCCTCGTTCATGAACATCGGCGTGTTCACGTTGGTCGGGTGAACGGAGTTCACCCGGATGAAGTGCTGGCCGAGTTCCACGGCGAAGGCTCGCATCAAGCCGACGACGCCGTGTTTTGCGGCGATGTAGTGGCCGGTGTGCGGGTAGGCCTTCAGGCCGCCGACCGAGCTGGTCAGAATGATCGACCCGCCCTTGCCCTGCGAAATCAGATGCGGCACAACAGTTTTGACGGTCTTCCAGACGCCGGAGAGGTTGACGTCAATCATGTCTCGCCAGTCGTCTTCACTGGTCTTGTCCAAAGTCTGTCCGCCGTTGCCGATTCCGGCGTTCGCGCAGATGATGTCCAGGCGGCCGAGCTGTTCGACTCCGCTGTCCACCACGGCCTTCAGGGCGTCGTAGTCGCGCACGTCGACCTCGGCGGTCACGATGCGCCGGTCGAGGCCCTTGATCAGATCGGCGGTCTCGGCCAGGTCGTCGGGCGTCGAGGGTGGGATCTCGCTGCTGCTGCTGATCGGTGCGCAGATGTCGACGGCGATGATGTCGGCGCCCTCCTGCGCCAGCCGCACCGCGTGGCTGCGGCCCTGGCCCCGAGCGGCGCCGGTGATCAACGCGACCTTGCCCTCAACTCTTCCGCCCATGACTGCACCTCACTGATCCGGGAGCCCGGGACGACGTGGCCCGGCGCGTACCTGTCCGTCGACTTTCGATTTAGTCGATCGATCAGGAAGGGTGGCACCATTTGGCCGCAGTGTCAACACTCGCGGGTGCGACCGTGGGATCGGGTGTCACGCCACGGACGCGGTCGGTGCCGCTGTGGCGGAAGCGTCGGGCAGTCCTAGCGAGTCGGCGCCGCGGGCGCTTTGAGCAAGCGCATCCGGCGTTCGACGAAGGCGCGTAACTCGTCGTGGCCCTGGGTGACGCCGACGGCGTTCTCATTGCACAGGCTGCGGGCCACCTGCGCGATCAGCATCGAAATCGCCACCGGGGGATATTCCTCGAGGTCGATCTGGTTGGCGCGCAGCACCATCGTCACAGCGGCCGTCTCGATGTCGCGGACCCGCTCGGCATAGGCCTTGAGTTCGGCGCCAATTGCCTTGCGGTGGTTGGCCAATGCCATGAACTCGGCGTTCAGCGTGGTGACCGCGGAGTCGCTGTTCATCACCCACAGCGCTTGCAGTGGGTCGTCCTCGGTCAGCAGGGCCCGCATGCGCGTCAGTGCGGTCTCGGCACCGGCGCGCAGCACCTCGACGAACAGATCGTCCATCGTCGGGAAGTAGTAGTAGACCAGCGCCTGCTTGACGCCGGCCTCCGCCGCCACCCGCCGCGACGTCGCCGCGGCATAGCCCTCCTCGCGCATGATTCGGGCCGTGGCCTCGATCAGCTTGCCGCGCGCCCCCGCGTCGGCGCCCCTCCTGTTTTGGCGACTCGCCGCCGGGTTGGGCGCGGCCGATTTGCTTGACCGGCCTGGTCGATCCGTGGTAGGCATACCGCATCCTAACAATTTGGTCGATCGATCAGTTTCGGATGATCGCAAGCACGAGTCAATCGGGAGGCAGCGGCCGATGACGACCGCACACCTGCGTGTCCGGGTGGATTCCCGGCTCTGTGAGGCGCACGCCCTGTGTGTGGAGATCGCCCCCGAGGTTTTCGACCTCGGCGACGATGTCGCAACCTGCGAGGAGGAACCCGGTGAAGCGTTGCGCCACAGCGTCGAAGCCGCCGTGGCCGCCTGCCCGCGCCAGGCCATCAGCGTGGTCGCAGAGGACGCGTGACGCGCGGCTTTCTAGCCCGGAAAAGGAATTGAAACCATGACTGAACTCGCCGACGTCGATTACTTCACCGACGCCGACATCGCGCAAGATCCGTATGCCTACTGGGACTACCTGCGTGGCCAGGGGCCGGTGTTCCGCGAGCCCCACTACGGGGTCGTGGCCGTCACGGGGTACCAGGAGGTCCAGGCCGCCTTCAAAGACGTCGCCTCGTTCTCCGCCGTCAACGCGATCGGCGGCCCGTTCCCGCCGCTGCCGTTCACCCCGGAAGGCGACGACATCAGCGAGCAGATCGAAGCCCATCGCCACGAATTCCCCATCTTCGAGCACATGGTCGTCATGGACCCGCCCGAGCACGAGAAGGCGCGCTCCCTGCTCGGCCGGCTGCTCACCCCGCGCCGGCTGCAGGAAAACAAGGACTACATCTGGCAGTTGGCCGACCGGCAGTTCGACGAGTTCATCGCCAACGGCCAGTGCGAGTTCCTCGGCGAGTACGCGAAGCCGTTCGCGACGCTGGCGATCGCCGATCTGCTGGGTGTTCCCGACGAGGACCGTGCCGAGATTCGCCGCAATCTCGGGGCAGGTAACGCGCCGGGCGCCAGGGTGGGCGCGCTCGATCACGAACCCGTGGGCAGTAACCCGCTGCAGTACCTCGACGACCTGTTCAGTGCCTACATCGCCGACCGGCGAGAACGACCCCGCGAAGACGTGCTGACCGGCCTGGCGACCGCCACGTATCCCGACGGCTCGACCCCGCCGCTACTGGAGGTGGTGCGACCGGCCACCTTCCTGTTCGCGGCCGGCCAGGAGACCGTGACCAAGCTGCTGAGCGCGGCGGTACAGGTGCTCGGTGATCAGCCCGAGCTTCAGGCACGGCTGCGTGCGGATCGGAGCCTGATCGGCTCGTTCATCGAAGAGGCGTTGCGCATGCAGAGCCCGACCAAGGTCGACTTCCGGCTGGCCCGCAAGACCACCACCCTGGGTGGGGTGCACATCCCGGCCGGCACAGTCCTCATGCTGTGCCTGGGAGCGGCCAACCGTGATCCGCGAAAATTCGAGAATCCCAACGAGTTTCAGGTTGACCGGAAGAACGTCCGCGAGCACATCGCCTTCGGTCGCGGTATCCACACCTGCGCTGGCGCACCGCTTGCGCGGGTGGAAGGTCAGATCACCATCAACCGGCTCCTGGACCGCACCAGCGACTTCAGGATCAGCGAGGCCAAGCACGGGCTGCCCGCCAACCGGCAGTACCTCTACGAGTCGACGTTCTTGCTGCGCGGGCTCAAGGAACTGCACATCGAGTTCACCCGGGCCGACTGACGCTGGGTGTCGCCTACTAGCCGGAGGAACGTCCGCATTGTTGTAATGCGGCGCGCAGGATCGCGTCCGCGAGTATGAACGCGGGCTTGGCGCGGTCGGCACCCTCCACGGGCAGGTTTGCGGCGCGCCGCAGCACCATGAGGGCCAACCCGCTGTGCGTGGCGTAGGAGACGATCAGCAGGTTGGCGCACGCGTGCGCCCCCTGCACCGTCATCACGTGCTGGCGTTTGCCTTCCCACCCGGGCCAGTTGAAATCGGGCGGTCGCTGCAGCGATGACCAGTTCACGTTGATGGAGGTGACATCGCCGAGCAGAGGCGTCAGTACCGCAACGAGCTCGGGCAATTCATTGGTGATGCGATCCGCGCGCGGCCACCACGCGCCGTCGATATCCCGGCCGAGTTCGCGAGCCACCGAGAGCCGGATGGGAGTGGATTGGCGCCGGGTCCTGACCGCGAAGCTCATCGGAGATACCGCAGCCGGCAGATTGCGCACCTGCTCGCGGCGCCGCCGCGGGCCGCAACGGTCGCAAAATTATCGTGTCGTGTCCTGGCCGGGCTTGCACAACCCATGGGCGGTTCCTTCGCGCTCGGCGTCGTCGGGCCACGGACGCGGACCGACGGAGGAATCACATTGCCCGTGGGGTGTCGCCCGCGGCGATCGTGCGGTAGACCACCGCTGACAACGAACGGCTCGATTTCGACGCTACGCCACCGTTGGCCCACCCGGACGATCGGGTGATCGGCGCCAGCGCGCAAGCAGGACACGGCCTTGGCCGGCCAACTCTGGGGAATTCGCCCGGCGGATGGACTTTGTCATTGCCGCTGGCACGAAATCCCTTGCGGTGCAAGGGATGAGAAAACAGTGTGTGCCATCCACCCCGGTAGGGCGGGATGACGGGTAGGCTGGTAGCAACTGCGAGGATGGGTTACATGGCAATAGAGAACTGGTGCGACGCGGTCGAGATCCACCCATCGCAGATCCGGGTCGGTGACGTTATCGGCACGCGGCGCCCCACCGAATTGCGGCTGACGGTCAAGATGATCAGTGCTCCGCAGAGTGGTCCGGGGCAGTGGACGTTTTTCAGCCGAGACGACAACGGTCAACAGCGGACCAGTACGTTCGGAGAAGGCGAATTGGTCCGCAGGTACGCCAAAGCATCTTGACGTCCACGCACCCCACCGTCGATCAGCGACGTTGAGTGGTGGAGCCGTCGGTGTCGGGCCGATCGGAAAACGTCGGGTGCTCCACCGGTTTTGCGGAGCTTTCGCCCGAGGCGACATGCTTCGGTGCCTCGGGGTGGGAAAACAGGTTCGACTGGTCCATGGGCTGTCCTTCCGAATGAAAAGTTCGGCCGATACGCACTGTTACTGGCGTCGGACGACGATCGAATCGCACGGCGACCTCATTCGTGGTTCGTTCGCGATTCGCGGTGACCGCAAGAACGCGGTTCCTCTCCACTGTACAGGCAGCGGGCGAGTACACGCCGTGTTCAGGTGAAATGCGGCCTGGGCGCCGCTTCCGCCGGTCGCGGGGTGCCATCTTCGGGGTCGATATGCAGATGAAATAGCAAGCGCCACAACTAGTTTAGAAATGGCGCAGGTTCGTGCTACCCTGGGCAGGCATGGGTGTGTTTGGTACATCCGCATTTGATGAGAGAAGTAAGTAAATGACACAGGGAACTGTGAAATGGTTCAACGGTGAAAAGGGCTTCGGCTTCATCACCCCTGACGACGGCACGAAGGATCTCTTCGTCCACTACTCCGAGATCCAGGGCAACGGCTATCGCTCACTCGACGAAAACCAGCGTGTTCAGTTCGAGGTGGAGCAAGGTGCCAAGGGACCCCAGGCGGTAGGAGTCAGCGCCGTCTGAAATTCACATACGTCACGGTGGGCTGGTGCGAATACCTTCGTACCAGCCCACTGCTTTTCTGACGCCTGGACGCCGGTAGCGACGACATCTGGCGCCTCACCCGATCCGGGCCGGCCGACCGGGATAATGACCGCATGCGTCTCGCCTGGGTGCTGCGATCGACCATTGCGGTGTCGCTGGTCTGGGTGGGCGCCGCACTAACGCCACCGGCCTCGGGCGATCCCGATATCCCGCCGGTCGGCGACGCCGCGCGAGCGGCCGGTTTCGTGGACATCCGCAGCGTCGTTCCCGATGCGGTCCTCGATCTGCGCTACGCAACGACGAACAATTTCACCCACACGCAGCTGTATCCCTCCGACGCCAGATGCCTTGTGCACCAATCGATGGCGCCCGGCCTTGCCGCCGCGGCCGGCGCCCTGCGCCCGCAGGGCCACCTGCTGGTGTTCTGGGACTGCTATCGCCCGCACGAGGTTCAGGTCAAGATGTTCCACCTGGTTCCCAACCCCGCGTGGGTGGCACGCCCGGGTCCGTACGCGCACAGCCACGAGTCGGGGCGCTCGGTGGACGTGACGTTCACGACGGCTCAGCAGCCGTGCTCGTCCGGGCTGCATGCCGGCGGGCTCTGCCTGGCCGACATGGGCACCGACTTCGACGACTTCACCTCTCGGGCAACCGCTTTCAATACCCAAGGCATCAGTGCCGACGCGGTGGCGAACCGGGCCGCGCTACGGAACGCGATGAACTACGGCGGGTTGAAGGTGTATTCGGGGGAGTGGTGGCATTTCGACGGCCCGGGCGCCGGTGTCGACCAACCGATTCTCGACGTGCCCGTCGACTGATCTGTCTCAATATATGAGACAGAAATACCATATTATGGGCGGTACGCGTAGTCTTCCAGGCGAGCCACGCAGGCAAGGAAGGCCACCATGGACGACGAACACCGAGCGGCCTACACGCACGGACACCACGAGTCGGTGCTGCGTTCCCACCAGCGACGCACCGCCGAGGACTCCGCGGCCTACCTGCTGGCGCACCTGAAACCGGGGCTGTCGGTGCTCGACGTCGGTTGCGGGCCCGGGACCATCACCGCCGACCTGGCCGCGCGGGTCGCGCCCGGTCCGGTCACCGCCGTCGATCAGGTCTCCGATGTGCTCGGCGTGGCCCGCGCCGAGGTCGAGCAACGGAAGCTGTCCAACGTCTCGTTCGGGACCGCCGACGTGCACAAGCTCGAATTTGCCGACGGCACTTTCGATGTCGTGCACGCGCATCAGGTGCTGCAGCACGTCGCCGATCCGGTGGCGGCGCTGCGAGAGATGCGACGGGTGTGCGCGCCGGGCGGCATCGTGGCGGCCCGGGATGCCGACTACTCGGGTTTCGTCTGGTATCCCGAGCTGCCGGCGCTCGACCTGTGGCGCGACCTCTACCAGCGCGTCGCGCGCGCCAACCGTGGCGAACCGGACGCGGGGCGGCGTCTGCTGTCGTGGGCGCAGCAGGCGGGATTCACCGACATCACGCCCACCGGCAGCCTGTGGTGCTATGCCACGCCCGCGACTCGCGACTGGTGGGGCGGAATGTGGGCCGACCGAATCCTGCACTCCACCGTGGCCCGCGACCTGGTACGCCTCGAGCTGGCCACCGGTGCGCAGCTCGAAGAGATCTCCGCCGCGTGGCGCGAATGGGCCGCCGCCCAGGACGGTTGGATCGCCATACCGCACGGCGAAATCCTTTGCCGCGCGTAGGACTCAGTCGAGGAACAGGTCCGGAATCGGTTGGTCGCCGCCGCCGTAGCGGGACAGGTCCGCGACTCCGGCGGAGTGCAGAACATCGGCGTCGATGTAGCAGTTGCCGGTGGCCTCCCGGCTGGGGCGTGAGACGATCTCGACGGCCGCGTCGGCCATGATCTCCGGGCTGCGCGACGACTCGGCCAGCTTGTCTCCGTCGGCCATATTCGCCACCGCGGCGGTCGCGATATAGGTCTGCGGCCAAAGGCAATTCACGCCGATCCCGGCGTCGGCGAATTCCGCAGCCCAGCCCAGCGACAGCAGCGTCATCCCGTACTTGGACAGCGTGTAAGCGGGGTGGGCCCCCAGCCAGCGCGGGTTCATGTTCACCGGCGGCGAGATGGTCAGCACGTGCGGGTTGGCCGATTTCTCCAGATGTGGCACGCACGCCTTGGTCAGCAGGAAGGTGCCCCGCAGGTTGATCTCCTGCATCAGGTCGTACTTCTTGGCCGGCAACGTGGCGGTCGGTTCCACCGCGATGGCGCTGGCGTTGTTGACACAGACGTCGACGCCGCCGAAGCGCTGCACCGCCGCATCCACCACCCGCTGCACGTCCTCTTCGCGGCGGACGTCGCCGACGACGGCCAGCGCCTTGCCGCCCGCGGCCTCGACCTCGGCGGCTGCCGTGTGAACAGTGCCGGGCAGGCGGGGATGCGGGGTGTCGGTCTTGGCGAGCAGCACCACGTTGGCGCCCTGCCGGGCCGCACCGATTCCGATCGCCAGCCCGATTCCGCGGCTGCCGCCGGAGATGACGACGGTGCGATCGACGAGCGAACCGTTGGGCATGGAGTCTCCTTTTACCTGGTCAACCGTATGGTATTGGCATTCTCTTTTTTTGCAAGTACGTTATTCACCGATGGATAATACGGCCCACACTCCGTCTGGTATCCCGCTGCAGCCCGTCTACGGGCCGGGGGACGTACACGCGGAGCCTCCGCAGCCGGGGGAGTTCCCCTTCACCCGGGGTAACTTCGCGTCCGGCTACCGCGGCAAGCTCTGGACCTTCCGGCAGTACTCCGGCTTCGGCACCGCCGAGGAATCCAACCGCCGCTACCGCTACCTGCTGGAGCAGGGCGGGACGGGGCTGTCGGTGGCGCTCGACCTGCCCACCCAGTGCGGGTACGACTCCGACGACCCGGAGTTCGGCGAGGAAGTCGGCCGCGTCGGCGTCGCGGTGGACACCCTGGCCGACTTCGAGATCCTGTTCGACGGCATCCCGCTGGACAAGCTAAGCACGAGCATGACGATCAACGGAACCGCGGCGATCCTCCTGGCGTTCTACGTCGCCGCCGCCGAGAAGAAGGGAATCCCGCGGGCCAAGCTCACCGGCACCATCCAGAACGACATCCTCAAGGAGTACGCCTCGCGCGGTACCTGGATCTGGCCGCCGGAGCCTTCCCTGCGGCTGATCGCCGACACCATCGAGTTCTGTGCGGCCGAAGTTCCGCGGTTCAACGCGATTTCGGTGGCGGGGGCGCATTTCCGCGATGCCGGGGCCAACGCGGTGCAGGAGATGGCGTTCACCCTGGCCGACGGGGTGACCTATTGCGACACCGTGGTCGAGCGCGGCCGCATGACGATCGACCAGTTCGCGCCGCAGATCTCGTTCTTCTTCTACACCCACGGCGACTTCTTCGAGGAGATCGCCAAATACCGTGCGGGGCGGCGACGTTGGGCGACGATCGTGCAGGAGCGCTACGGGGCGAAAACGGCCAAGGCGGCGATGTTCCGCTTCGGTTGCGTCTGCGGCGGCGCCTCGCTGTACGCGCCGCAGGCCCACAACAACATCGTCCGGGTCGCCTACGAGGCGATGGCCGCGGTGCTGGGCGGTGTCCAGTCGATGTTCACCGCGGCCTGGGACGAACCGTTCGCACTACCCACCGAGGAAACCACGACCCTGGCGCTGCGCACCCAGCAGATCCTGGCGCACGAGACCGGGGTGGCCAGCGTCGCCGACCCGCTCGGCGGCTCCTACTTCGTCGAGGCGCTGACCGATGCCACCGAGGAGCGCATCATCGAGATCATGTCCGACCTCGAGCGGCACGGCGGGATGGTCCAGGCCATCGAGGACGGTTACCTGCAGGGCCTGATCGCCGACGAGGCGTTCAAGCTGCACCAGGACGTCGAAGCCGGCACCCGGCCGGTCGTCGGGGTCAACCGGTTCGTGACCGAGGAGCCCGAGCACGACGTGGTCACCTACGAACTCGACGCGGAGGGCCGCGACCTGCAACTCAAGCGGCTGTCCAAGGTCAAGGCCGAAAGGGATTCGGCCGCAGTGGAATCCACGTTGGCCGCGCTGTCGCGGTCGGCCGAGGGAGACGACAACCTGATGCACAAGCTGATCGATTGCGCCAACGCGTACTGCACGGTCGGGGAAATGGTGTCCGCGCTCAAGGCGGTCTGGGGCGAATTCCAGCAACCGGTGGTGTTTTAGATGACGGCCCGCATTCTCGTCGCCAAACCCGGCCTGGACGGGCACGACCGCGGCGCCAAGATCGTCGCCCGCACCCTGCGTGACGCCGGTTTCGAGGTCATCTACACCGGCATCCGGCAGCGCATCGAAGACATCGCGTCCATCGCCGTCCAGGAGGACGTCGCCGTCGTCGGCCTGAGCATCCTGTCGGGTGCGCACCTGGCGCTGACCGCCCGGACCATCGAAGCGCTGCGCGCCGCCGATGCGGCCGACATCGCCGTCGTCGTCGGCGGGACGATCCCGCACGCGGACGTACCCAAGCTGCTATCGGCCGGTGCGGTAGCGGTATTCCCCACCGGGACACCCCTGGAGAACCTGGTGCGCGAGATCCGCAAACTGACCGACACCCCCGAGCCAGCCCTGGAGGAACCGTGCGCGTCGGAGTAATGATCGGCGCCGAGCGTGGCGATATGGCCCGCAAGGTGGACAGGCTGGTCTCCGACATCGAATGGGCCGAATCCGCGGGCCTGGACACGGCGTGGATGCCGCAGGTACCCAACGACTTCGACTGCCTGACCATGGTGTCGCTGATGGCCGCCCACAGCTCACGCATCGAGCTGGGCACCGCCGTGGTGCCGCTGCAGGCCCAGCACCCCATCGCCCTTGCCCGCCAGGCCCTCTCGACACACGCGGTGGCCGGCGGCCGGCTTGCCCTTGGTGTCGGGCCGTCGCACCACTGGATCGTCCGCGACATGCTCGGCCTGCCGTACGAGAAGCCGGCCGCCTACACCCGCGACTATCTGCAGGTGCTCAACGCCGCCATCGCCGGACCGGGAGACGTTGACGTCGAGAATGATTCGTTCACCGTGCACAACCCGCTGGCGATCGGGGCCGACACCCCGATGCCGGTGCTCGTCGCCGCGTTGGGGCCGGTGATGCTTCAGATCGCCGGTGAACTGGCGGACGGCACCGTGCTGTGGATGGCCGACGAGCGCGCGATCGGCGATCACATCGCACCGAAGATCACCAAGGCCGCCGCCGACGCCGGCCGTCCGGCGCCGCGCATTATCGCGGGCATCCCGGTATGCCTTTGCGAGCCTTCGCGAGTCGACGAGGCCAAGGAGCGGGCCAACCGCATCCTGGGCGAGGCGGAGGTGTCGCCCAACTATCAGCGCCTGCTGGACCGCGGCGACGCCCGCGACGTCGGTGACCTGTGCGCGGCCGGTGACGAGGAACTGATCCTGGGCCGGATGCGCCGGTTCGCCGACGCCGGCGTGACCGATCTGTCGGTGCGGCTGCTGCCGATCGGCGACAATCGCGACGAGCTGGTCGCCTCCAAGCGGCGCACCCGCGAAATGATCGCCTCACTCGCCGCGGAAATGCGTTGACCGCAAACCACTCCGGGCCGCTGGCGGGGGTCCGTATCCTCGAGGTCGGCACCATGCTGGCGGGGCCGTACGCCACCATGCTGCTCGCCGACCTCGGCGCCGACGTCACCAAGATCGAACCCGCCGGCGGCGAGATCTCCCGCAGCGTCGGCGCCACCTACTTCGCCAGCCTCAACCGCAACAAATCCAGCATCACGCTGGACCTCAATTCCGATGCGGGGCAGCAGCGGTTGGGTGAACTGGTCGCGGATTCGCACGCGCTGCTGGTGAACCTGAAACCCTCAGCCATCCGCAGGCTTGGCCTGACCTACGACTCGCTGCGCCGGCACAACGAGAAGATCGTCTGCGTGGCGATCACCGGCTTCGGGCTCTACGGCGGCGACGACCCGGCGTTCGACTACGTGGTGCAGGCGGGCGTCGGCACCGCCGCCCTGACCGGCGACCCGGACGGTCCGCCGACGCTGCCCGGCTACTCGTCGGCCGATAACTCCACCGGAATGACCGCGGCCCTGGGGCTGTTGGCCAAGATCATCTCGGGCACCGGCGGCCAGGTGGATGTGTCGCTGCGCGACGTCATGCTGTCCCAGCTGAACTACCACGCGTCGGCCTATCTCAACGGCGGCGTCATACCGCAGCGCCGCCCCTACGGGGCGCATTCGTATTATGTTCCGGCTCAGCTCTTTCCGACCGCCGACGGATATCTGGCGCTGTTCATCACCCACGACGGTTTCTGGAAGTCGTTCGCCGCGGAAGCCGGCATCGGCGGCTTCGAAACCATGGCCGAGCGAGTCGCGCGCCGCGACGAAGTGCTGGCCGTCGTCACGGCGATGCTCGCCACCGACAGCGCGATCGGCTGGGAGGGGCGACTGCGCCCGCTGGGGGTTCCCGCCGCCGCGGTCCGGAGCCTGCCCGAAGCGCTCGAGGCCACGCCCGAAGTGGTTGTCACAGCGGGTGAATTCCGGTTGGTGGGCAGCCCGATCCACGTCTCGGGGTATGAGCCCGAGTACCGTCCGCCGCCGGAGTTGAGCCAGTAGGCACCTCCGCCGAGCGTCGAATGTGAAGCCAGTGTCACGTTCGGGTCCGAGCGTGAAACCAACTTCACGTTCGGCGTCAGGCGCCCGGCCCGGTGAGGTGAGCCTCGGCCGGCCCAGACCCTGCACGCCGCGACGGCCCGACTCGCCCAGGCTTATCCGGACAGAATCGTGCTGGGGTTAGGCGTCGGCTATCCGGAGCAGGCGGCCAGCGTCGGCCGCGACTACGGGAGCCCGGTGGCCACCATGCGTGACTATCTGCGGGCGATGGACGATCCCACAGTGGTGCTGCTTGGGCCCATTGGCGGTGAATTCGGCGCAGGCATTCACCAATTCGAAGAGTTGGCTCCGGCGCTTCACGCGCTCGGGCGCGTCACCTGATGCGCCCTTGTGTCCGAAAGGCCGACCCGCCTCCGGGCTGACCCCCGGGCTACGTCAGCTACGCGAGCTGCTTCTCCGCGTACAGGCGCGCCCACTCGGCACGCGACCGGATCGACACGTCGACGTCACTTCCCTTGGCGCGCAGGGCCTGCACGGTGGCCTGCTCACGGGGGGTCCGGGCGAACGGATCCCAGCCGAAGAACCGGCAGGCGTTGCCCCAGGTGATCTTGTTGATGTCGGCGTCGTCGGCGCCGGCGGCGTTGAGCTCGGCAAGCACCTGCTCGGGCGCGTCCGGCCAGAAGCAGTCCGAGTGCGGGTAGTCGCACTCCCAGGCGATGATGTCAATGCCGATCTCGTGGCGCAGCTTCAGTGACGTCTTGTCGGTGACATAGCAGGCCAGCGAGTGTTCACGGAAGACGTCGCTGGGCAGCTTGTCGCCGAAGTCACGGCGCAGCCATTTCTGGTTGGTGTAGTGACGGTCGCTGCGATCCAGATAGAACGGGATCCAGCCGATACCGCCTTCGGAGAAGGCGAATTTCAGGTCGGGATAGTTGCGCATGGCCGGGCCCCACAGCAGATCTTGGGCGCACATCGCCGAGACCTGGGTGGCCAGAATGATCAGGTTGTCGATCGGCGCATTCGGTGCCATGCTGATCGCCCCGAACCCGGTGCCGATGTGCAGGCACATCACCACGTTCTCCTCGGACAGCGTGCGGAACACCGGACCCCAGTAGTCCTCGTCGTGGTAGCTCGGAAGTCCTTCCAGGTGCGGCAATTCCGGCATCGTCACCGCGCGGCAACCCTTCGCCGCGACGCGGCGGATCTCGGCGCACATGCCCTCGGGAGTCCAGGTCGGCAGGATCGCGATCGGGATGAAGCGGTCCGGATAGGAGCCGGCCCATTCGTCGATGTGCCAGTCGTTGTACGCCGACACCATCACCAGGGTGACGTCCTCGCGGGTCATGTTGAGGTGGCGGGCCGAAAAGCCGGTGAACGTCGGGAAGCACATCGATGCGAGGATGCCGTTGCGGTTCATGTCGCGGACGCGTTCGTGGACGTCATAGACGCCGGGGCGCATCTCGGCGAAGCCGGCGGGATCGCGGCCCCATTCCTCGGCGGGCCACGACACCACGGCGTTCAGACCGCTGACGCCCTGCGGCCTGCCCTGGTACATCCATTGGTCGACGCCCTTGTCGTCGGTGACGACGACGGGTGCCTCTTCCTTGTACTTGGCGGGAACGTGCCGCAGGAACATGTCGGGCGGTTCGACCACGTGGTCGTCGATGCTCACCAAGATCAGGTCGTCGACCTTCATCAAGCAGTCCTCTCTGGCACAGCGATTCGAACCGAAGTCGGCTAGCCGCTGTGCTCCGTGGTGGTCTCGAGCAGTCGGGGAATCGGCGCCGGGTCGAGCTGCAGGGCGTCCGACATGTGCAGCTGCCCGGCGTTGGCGATCATGTTGTCCAGAATCGCCTGCAGATCGTCGCCCTCGATCTCGTAGATGGCGACGTAGGGTCCTTCGCCGTCGACGGGCCGCAGCCGGCGCGCGGAGACGAACCCGTCCAGGGCCACCAGCTCACCCAGGTGCACCTCGTCGTACCAGGTGTTGTATTCCTGTTCGCGTTCGGGCGAGCTGGGTCGGCTCTCCACGAGGATGATGCCCTTGGCCATCGTCGCCACCTCTCTGGCTGCTACTCGTAGCGCACCGTGACCGAGTCCGTGTCCGGAACGCCCTGGCACGTCAGAATGTAGCCCTCGGCGACCTCGTCCTCCTCGAGAGCGTCGTTGACCCGCATGGTGGCGTGGCCCTCTTCGAGCTTGGCCATGCAGGTGCCGCAGTTGCCGGCCTCGCAGCTGAACGGCGGCTCCAGCCCCGCGCGACGGGCGCTCTCCAACAGCGTCTCGCCCGGGACCCTGGGCACCGAGACCTTCTTGCGGTCGAGGTGAATCGTCACCGTCCCGGCACCGGAGCCGTTTGTTGCCGGATCTGTCACCCCTGGGGTCTCCTCGATGATCCGGGTGACCGTCACTGAGACCGCCCCCTCTCCCGTATTTGCATTCTTCAGTATAGAGAATACTATTCTCACGAAGCGATAGCATCTTCTCAAGACTGTATGGATGTCGGGTCAGCCCGGTCTGTCAGGGAAGGACGGGACGTGACCGAGCCGGCGGCGCTCGTGTTCGAGGAACGGCGATTCAGCGCGCCCGAACTCGACGCGTTGGCCGACGGATGGGCCGCAACCCTGGCAAAAGGCGGTGTCGCCGCGGGCCAACGCGTCGCCGTCATGGCCTCCACCCGGCCGGAATTTCTTGCCGTGGTGCTCGCGATCTGGCGGCTGGCCGCCGCGGCGGTACTCATCAGCCCCGCGTGGAAGCGCGACGAGGTCGACCATGCGCTCGCGCTGACCGAGCCCGCGCACGCCGTCGGGGACCACCCGGTGCTGGCCGGCCTGATGCCGATGCGGCACCTCGACGAGCCGGCCGCGCCCGCGGAGCCGATGGCCGCGTCACCGCCACCCGGGGCCGACGCGGCGCTGGTGTTCAGCTCCGGCACCACCGGCCTGCCCAAGGCCGTCCGGCACACCCACGCCTCGCTGGACGAAGCGGTGCGGCACTGGCGCCAAGCGCTGCAACTGACTCACCGCGACCGGATCCAGGTCGCCACGCCGCCCTCGCACATCCTCGGGCTGCTGAACCTGCTGACCGCGCTGAAGGCCGGCGCCGGTGTGCGCCTACATCCCCGGTTCGACATCGAGCGGGTGCTGCAGCACATCGAAAGTGACCGCATCACAGTGGAAATGGCGGTCGCTCCCATTGCGTTGGCCATCGCTTCACATCCCAGCCTCGAGTCCTATGACCTGTCCTCGCTGCGCTACATCATGTGGGGGGCCACGCCGGTCAACGCACACGTCGCAGAGACGGTGACCCGGCGCACCGGTGTGGGTTGGCTTCCGGCGTACGGGACCACGGAATTGCCTGTCGTGGCGTGCAATCCGATTGAGGACCCGCGCCTGGACACCGTCGGACGGGCGGTGCCCGGTGTGGACCTACGGATCGTCTCACTGGAAACCGGCCAGCCGGTCGGCCCCGGTGAGGTCGGGGAGATCCATGCCCGCGCGGCGTCGCTCATGGCCGGCTACCTGCCGGCGGACGCGACCCGCGAGGCGATCCGTGACGGGTGGTACCGCACCGGAGATGTCGGCTGGCTCGACGCCGGCGGGTGGCTGCGGATCACCGACCGGCTCAAAGAGATGATCAAAGTGCGCGGCTTCCAGGTCGCCCCCGCCGAAATCGAGACGGTGCTGCACAGTCATCCGGCCGTCAAAGACTGCGCGGTGTTCGGGATTCCGGACGGCCTCAACGGCGAAGCCGTCGTCGCCGCGGTCGCGACGTCCGCGCCGGTCGATGCGACAGACCTGACCGCCATGGTGGACGAGAAACTGGCGTCCTATAAGCAGCTGAGCCGAGTGGTGTTCGTTCCCGACATTCCCCGCCTGCCTTCGGGCAAGGTGCTGCGCCGAGTTCTGAAGGAGCGTTATGGATGTACGTCTGACAGCTGAACAACAGCAATTACGCGACGCCGCAGCCAAACTGGCCGACGACCTCGGGCCGGCCGTGGTGCAGGATCTCGACGACCACACGCGAATCACTCGTCTGGACAAGCAGATCGAGAACACCGGCTGGCGGTCGTTGCGTTCCGACGGGGCCTCCGGCGTGGAGGTAGCCATCGTGGCCGAGGAGTTCGGCCGCCGGCTGGTTGACAGCCCCTTCCTCGGCCCGGTGCTGGCCGACGATCTGGGCCGCCACGCCGGTGCGGACGTGTCCGCGGCCACCGTCGCCTTCGGCGATCGGGTTATCGACGCCCGCGGCGCGCGGCGCGCCCTATGGCTCTCGGGGGATGTCGTTCTCGCCGGTGATGTGCAAACCGCACCGGAGAGCGTCGATCTGACGCGGGCCGACGCGACGATCACGGGATCGCCTCAGACGCTGGCGGAAGTGTCCTCCGTGGTCGCCGAGCAGTGGCGGGCCCTCGCCTTGGTCGCCACCACGGCGGACCTGGTCGGCATCGCGAGGGGCGCCCACGCCCTCGCGTGTGACTATGCCAAAATCCGTGAGCAGTACGGCAAGCAGATCGGCTCCTACCAAGCCATCGCCCACCTGCTTGCCGAAAGCCTTGCGCTGATCGAAGGTTCGGTGAGCGTGCTGCGCCATGCCGCGTGGGCGGTCGACGAGCTGGCTCCCGCCGAAGCCATTCGGGCCGCCCAGATCGCCAAGGTGTACTGCGCGCGCGCCACCCGCACCGTCTGCGAGACGGCCATCCAGGTGCACGGCGGTATCGGCAACACCTGGGAATGCGTGGCGCATGTCTATCTGCGCCGCGCCCTCACTTCGACCGAGCTGTGGCCGGTCGCGTTGAAGGAGATCGATTTTGGACTTTCGTGACTCACCCGATGAAGCCGCCTTCCGGGAGCGGCTGCGCACCTGGCTTGCCGCACACGCCAAGGGATTCTCCGGCTCCGGTGACGAGTATTGGGCGCGCATGGCCGACTGGCACCGCGCCCTCTACGACAACGGCTTCTTCGGCCTGTCCTGGCCACGTGACTGGGGCGGTCAGGATCTGGCGCCCGTCTACGACGTCATCGTCGACGAGGAGCTGGTGCGGGCCGGTGCCCCGCCGCGCCCCAGCGTTGGCTATCTGGTGTACGGCATCGGTGAACACGCCAGCGACGACCTGCGAAAGCGCTTCCTGCCCGGCATCATCAACGGAACCGAGCGCTGGTGCCAGGGCTTCAGCGAGCCGGGTGCCGGTTCGGACCTGGCGTCGCTGACCACCACCGCTCGCCTCGAGGGCGACACGTATGTGGTGAACGGGCACAAGATCTGGACCAGTTATTCCGACGTGGCCGACTGGTGTCTGTTGCTGGCTCGCACCGACCCCGAGGCCAAGCGCCACCGCGGCCTGTCGGCGTTCGTCCTGGAGATGAAACAGCCCGGCGTGCAACAGCGCCCGCTGCAGATGATCAACGGGGTGACCAACGAATTCGGTCAGGTGTTCTTCGACGGTGCCAAGGTGCCGGCGGACCGGATGGTCGGGGCGCCCGGTGACGGTTGGGCGGTGGCCATGACCGTCGTCGGGCACGAACGCGAGCCCTCCACTCTCGGCTACGCGGCGCGCTACGGCAAGCTTGTCCGAGAGTTGTTGTCCCGCAACGACGGCGAGGTGCCCGAGGAACTGGCCTGGGCCGCCGTCCAGTCGGATATGCTGACCCACCACGTGCGCCGGCGGCTGTCCGAACAGCTCGACGGGGTCTCGCACGGTTCGGAAGGATCGCTGGACAAGCTGTTGATGACCTGGGTCGAACAGTCCGTCGGGCACGCCGCCCTGGCCGTGGCGGGCACCCGGGATCCAGATCTGCTCAGCGCCTACCTGTACAGCCGAGCGCAGAGCGTCATGGGCGGGACGTCGCAGATACAAAAGAACATCATCGCTTCACGAATCTTGGGATTGTAGAGAGTGATCGCGAACGCGGGCGCAGCCCGGGTGAAGCGGGTCACGACCGTAGTAGGAGTGATCGCGAACGCGGGCGCAGCCCGGGTGAAGCGGGTCACGACCATGGCAGGAGTGATCGCGATCGCGGGCGCAGCCCGGGTGAAGCGGGTCACGACGATCGAAGGAGTCTGACGTGTACGACATGCCTACCGAAATCGACGTTCAGGCCGACGGTGCCTTGCGCATCATCACGCTCAACCGGCCCGATTCGCTCAACTCGGTCAACGACAACCTGCACGTCGGCCTCGCGCGGCTCTGGCAGCGACTCACCGATGACCCCACCGCCCGCGCCGCGGTGATCACCGGCGCGGGCCGGGCGTTTTCGGCCGGCGGTGATTTCACGTATCTGGAGGAGCTGGCGAACGATGCCGACTTGCGCGCCAAGACAATTCGCGACGGACGCGAGATCGTGCTGGGCATGGCGCGGTGCCGGATTCCGGTGGTGGCGGCGGTCAACGGCCCCGCCGTCGGACTGGGCTGCAGTCTGGTGGCGCTCAGCGACATCGTCTACATCGCCGAAGACGCCTATCTGGCCGACCCGCACGTGCAGGTCGGCCTGGTGGCCGCCGACGGTGGGCCGCTGACCTGGCCGCTGCACATCAGCCTGCTGCTGGCCAAGGAATTCGCCCTCACCGGAACCCGTATCGGCGCACAGCGGGCCGTCGAGCTCGGCTTGGCCAATCACATTGCCGACGACCCGGTTGCGGAGGCGATCGCCACCGCCAAAAAGATTCTGGAACTGCCGCAGCAGGCGGTCGAGAGCACCAAGCGCGTGCTCAACATTCACCTGGAGCGGGCCGTGCTCGCCAGTCTGGACTATGCGCTGTCGGCCGAGAGCCAGTCATTCCTGACCGAGGACTTCCGGGCCAACGTCGCAAAGTTCAACGCGGCCAAGAAGAACTGAGGTGTAGCGGCGCGACGGCCTCACGAGTCATGCCGGCGCAGGAAGTCACGCATCACCGCGTCGAACTTGTCGGGTTCCTCGATGAACGGCATGTGAGCACTGGATTCGAACAACTCGAACCGTGAACCCGCTATACGGCGGTGCATCTCCCACATGTGTTCGGGAACGCATTCGTCGTACTTGCCCGCGAGAATCAGTGTCGGCAGGGTTATTTCGTGGAGCCGGTCGACCACATCCCAGTCCCGGATGGTGCCGACGATGTGAAAGTCGCTGGGGCCGAACATGGTCTCGAAGATCTCGGTGCCCATGTTCCGGAACGCATCCTCGAGCTCTGGCGGCCAGGGGCGCACCCGGCACAGATAGGTTTCGTTCCAGGTCCGGATGGCGGCCTGATAGTCGGGAGAGTGCGTGGTGCCGGCGGCTTCATGGCGGTCGATGGCGGCTTGGGTGGCCGGATCCAGCTCGGATTTCAAGCGCCCCACCATCTTCGCGAACTCCGGGATGGACGCGATGCTGTTGGAAATGATCAGGCTCGCCGTCCCGGCGGGGGCCGCGTCGAGCGCGTATTGCTGGGCCAACATTCCGCCCCAGGAGTTACCGAACAGATGGAAGCGGTTCAGGCCCAGGGCCCGCACCACCGCGTCCACCTCCGCCACCGAGCGCTGCATCGTCCAAAGCTCGCGATCGGGTGGGCATTCGGAGTGCCCGCAACCGAGCTGATCCCAGAAGATGACCTCGCGCTCTGTCGCCAACCGCGCCAGCGACCGCAGGTAGTCGTGCGGCAGGCCAGGCCCGCCGTGAACGACGAGCAATGGAAGACCCGCGCCGCCTCCGGTCCGCTTGAACCACACGTGGCCGCCCGGGACCGCGACCATGCCCTGAGTCATTCATCCACCATCGCAAATCGAGGGGTTTCCCGCACTGTGACGCCGTTGACACGGGGTTGTCTCGTGGCGCTGATTTGAGTCAGGGCGGCGGTGACGGGGCGAAGAAGATTTCTTTGACCTCGCGCAGCGCGTAGAACACGAGCACGTAGCCGGCGAGGGGGTCCGCCCACCACCAACCGGCGATGCTGTTCAGCAGCAAGCCGAGGAGCACCGCGGCCGCCAACAGGCCATCGACGAGCGTGACGCGGCCCTCAGTGGTGAGCACGGGGTTGCTCAGGGCGGCACCGGTTCGGGCCTTGCCGGCCGCAAGCGCGAACATCGTCACCGCGGTGATCGCCGTCCATGCGATCCCCAGGCGCGAGGGCTCGGGGTGAAAGCCGGTGACGAGGACCATCGTCGACTGCACCGCCAGGTAAATACTTAGCGCCGCAAAGGCGACGCCGATGAGCCGCAACGCTTTTCGTCGACGGGCCGCTCCTGTTCCCGACAGCTCCCAGATCACCACCGATGAGGCGCCGATCTCGATCAGCGAGTCCAGACCGAACCCGGCCAGCGCCACCGATCTGGCCGCGATGGCGGCCGACGCGAGGATAACGATGCCAACCACGTTCCAGGCCAGGGTGGCGTATTCGAGGGCAAATCCGCGCCGCAGCAGAGACCGGCGGGCGGCCTCGTCCAAGTGGCTCATCGCAGTCAGTCTCACATACCGGCATACCGCCATGGCCGATATCGTCGAAGGACGGTGCAGGAAACCTCGACGTTGCCGGGCGTGGTTGCCGCAGCAGCCGCGTTTCCGGCAGGATTTCCCAGTGCAGGAGCTGCGGGGCCAAACGGGGAGGAACGGCAATGACGAGTGTTGACAATCCGATTCCGGCGCAAGACCTTTCGGGAATCGTCGGGCACCGCTTCATCTACACCTACGCCAACGGTTGGCAATACGAGATGTACGTCAAGAATGCCACCACCATCGACTACCGGATCCACTCCGGGCACGTCGGCGGCCGCTGGGTCAAAGGCCAGCACGTCGACCTCGTCCAACTCGACGATGACAGCTTCAAACTCTCGTGGTCCGAA
The DNA here is from genome assembly GCF_001672995.1 of Mycobacterium sp. 1482292.6. NCBI lineage: Bacteria > Bacillati > Actinomycetota > Actinomycetes > Mycobacteriales > Mycobacteriaceae > Mycobacterium > Mycobacterium sp. 1482292.6. The sequence goes on from NZ_LZKV01000099.1 coordinate 91,257, forward strand.
CCCACCGGCACCTGCGTGGCCGTCAACGTCTTGCCCGCCAAACGCCGCGTTCACGGGGTCATCTTCTTTCCCCAGTGGATCCGGCAGCACGGTGAGCGCACCGTCTGCTTCCAGAACGAACACCTGGATGAGATGCAGGCCTACCGGGATCAAGGCCCGACCTACCCGATCTACGAAGTCCCGGAATTCGCCTACATCACCCTGTTCGAATACGTCGGTGCCGACGACGAGAGCGTCATCGACACCGGTCCCGAACATCTGCCCGCGGGATGGGCCGACCGCACCAACTGATCGGTGGGCGATTGTTGCGACTCACACTCTCGCAATGAGAGAATATGATTCTCACTGGACGTGCGAGTGCCGCTGCGGCCCCGTACCCGCTGGCTGAACTGGAGAACGACCCGTGTCTGAAGCCGTCATCGTGTCCGCCCTGCGCACCCCCATCGGCACCGCTCGCAAGGGCACGCTGCGCGATACCAGTGCGTTCGACCTGGCCCACCACGTCGTCAGCGAGGCCGCCAAGGATCTGGACCCGACGCAGGTCGACGACGTGATCCTGGGCGAGGGTCTCTACGGCGGGGGCGTGCTCGCCCGCCACGCCGCCGTCACCGCTGGGCTGACGCAGGTGCCCGGATTGGCCAACAACCGGCACTGCGCGGCGGGGCAGGCGGCCGTGCAGACCGCGGCCGCCGGCGTGCGCGCGGGCATGGACCAGCTCGTCATCGCCGGGGGCGTGAACTCGGCGTCGACGTCACCGCGATCGCGGATGCAGGTGGACGGCGAGTGGGTCGACTGGTTTCCGCCGACCCACCCGGACCGGCCCGACGCCCCCAACATGGACATGTCGATCACCGTGGGCTGGAACGCTGCGGTCAAGGCCGGCGTGAGTCGCGAGGAGATGGACGCCTGGGCGCTGCGCTCACACCGCAACGCCATCGCCGCCATCGACGAAGGCCGCTTCAAAGAGGAGATCGTGCCGATCGAGACCCCGCACGGGTTGTTCGCTGTCGACGAGCACCCGCGCCGGGACACCAGCATGGAGAAGCTGGGCGCGCTCAAGCCGCTGCACCCAGAAATCGAGGGCTTCTCGATCACCGCCGGCAATGCCTGCGGCGCCAACGACGGCGCCGCGGTGCTGACGATTGCCAGCGACCGGCTCGGGTTGCCCGCGCTCGCCACCATCCGGTCCTGGGCATCCGTCGGCGTCGACCCTGCGATCACCGGCCTGGCGCCGGTGGAAGCGATACCGAAAGCCCTTAAGCGAGGCGGATTTTCGATCGCCGACGTGGACCTGTTCGAGATCAACGAAGCGTTCGCCGCGATGTGCGTGGCCACCATCAAGCTGCTCGAGCTCGACCCCGACAAGGTCAACGTCAGCGGCAGCGGTTGCTCGCTGGGCCACCCCGTCGCGGCCACCGGCGCCCGGATGTTGGTCACCCTGGTGCACGAGTTGCGCCGCCGCGGCGGCGGCATCGGCGTCGCGGCGATGTGTGCGGGCGGCGGGATGGGCGCGGCGACGGTGATCGAGGTCGCGGCTCCATAATGCGTACATGATCATCGCTGATCTGATTGCCCGCGCGCGCAACGGATCTCCCCGCGCGGTCGGTCGCCTGCTCAGCCTCGTCGAGGGCGACCAGCGCGACGAGGTCTTGGCGAATATCGGGTCATCGCCGGGCGGCATGGGCCCGGTCGTCGGCATCACCGGTCCCCCGGGGGCGGGAAAGTCGACGACGGTCGCCGCGCTGGTCAGTGCCTACCGCAAGCGCGGTTCCCGGGTGGCGGTGTTGGCGGTGGACCCGTCGTCCCCGTTCAGTGGGGGTGCGCTGCTGGGTGATCGAATTCGGATGGCCGCCCATATCAACGACTCCGACGTCCTGATCCGTTCGGTGGCCACCCGTGGGCACCTGGGCGGCCTGGCCGCCGCGGTTCCGGCGGCCATCCGGTTGTTGGGGGCGATCGGGTATGACGTCGTCCTGCTGGAGACGGTGGGGGTGGGCCAGTCCGAGATCGAGATTGCCGCCGTCGCCGACCCGACGGTCGTCATCCTCAATCCCGGTGCGGGCGACGCGGTTCAGGCGGCCAAGGCGGGCGTGCTGGAAGTCGCCGACATCGTGGCGGTCAACAAGGCGGACCGCGACGGTGCCGAACAGACGGTTCGGGATCTGCGGGCCGAAACCAGTGCCATGATCGTCTCCCTGATCGCCGCCCGGGGCGAGGGCATCGACGACCTGATGGCCGCCATCGAGGACCATCGCCGCACCGACAGCCGTGCCCGCCGGCTGGCGCGGGCGCGGGCGCAGATTCTCTCCCTCGCGCAGACCAGGCTGCGGACCCAGCCGGATCTCGACCGGCTCGCCGAGGCGGTCGTCGACGGCGACCAGGACCCCTACGCGGCCGCCGATCAGCTGATCTCACCTCCCACACCCCGGACCGATTGAGCCCGGCTGTCCCCCAATCGGGGGAACGGGCATTCATCACGTTTGCGGGCCGATCGGCGGAGGTGCCACCCCGCGCAATCGCCCTACGTTGAGGTCGTGTTCGACGCGGCGGCCACCTCGGCCAGCGAGTTAGGAGATCCGGCATGACGCACACCCCCCAGCCTTTGGCAGCGCTCGACCGTGATGACCACCTGGAGCTGTATCGGCGAATGTGGGTACTGCGACTGCTCGACATGGCGTTGGAGGAGCTCGAAATCGACGGCCTGATCGACGACGCCACGCGAACCGAATTCGGCCAGGAGGCGGTGGCGATCGGCGCGGTTGCGGCTCTGCGGCCCGGCGATCTCGTCAACGCCACCACCCAGCAATTCCGGCACGCCCAGCAGGTCGGCCTGGCCCTTCCCCTAGGCCCCGCCATCGCCGACATGATCGGCCCGCGGCGCCGTGTCGGCGCCGGGGTCGCCGACTGGAAACGGTCGATGGCCAACGAAAGCGCTCTGGGGCAATCGACTATGTTCGCGCTGGGTGACGCCAACACGCAGCGCCTGACCGGCGAGGGCAACGTCAGTTTGTGTGCCGTCGGAGGCCGCGACACCCACTCCGTCGAGTTCACCACGGCCGCAAAGATTGCCGTGCAATGGCGGCTGCCGGTGGTGTTCGTCGTGGAAAATATCCGCGGTGGAACGAACGCGCGCCGGCGCGCCTACGAATTCGACGCGATGCCCATGCTGTCGGTCGACGGCAGGGACGTTGTGGCGGTGGCCGACTCGGTCGCCGAAGCGGTGCACCGCGCGAGCGCCGGTGACGGCCCCGCCCTGGTCGAGGCGATCACCTATCAGACGAACCACCCCATTGCCGTGGATCCGTTGGTCTTCGCACGCCGCCAGCTGATCGCGGCCGGCGGCAGCGGCGATCACCTCTGCGAGGTGGAACGCGGGGCACGCCACCTGATCGCCGAGGCCATAGCGTCGGCCAAAGCAGTGGTGCGGGCGCGGCAGATCGCGTCCACGCCCAAGCCGAATCCCTGGTCGGCCGCTAGCTGAGCAGACCTTGCCGCATTGCCTCGGCGACGGCGGCCGCGCGATCGCCGACGCCGAGCTTCTCGTAGAGGCGTTGCACGTGCGTTTTGACCGTCGACGGGGCCACGAAGAGCTCACCGGCGATCGCGGGGATGCTTTGACCGCGGGCGATCCGGTTGAGCACCTCACGCTCGCGCGCACTGAGCACGGGTGCCGACGGCTCCGCACGCTGCCGGATCTCCGCGGCAAGACCACCGACGAGCGCCGGTGCCACCACGTCGCGGCCCTGCGCGCAGTCGAGCACGGCCTTGACGATCTCGCTGCGCGTCGAGTCCTTGAGCACGAACCCGGCGGCGCCCTGTTGCAACGCCTGGTACACGATCGCCGACTCGTCGTGCGCGGAGATCAGCAGCACCCGGGTGGGCAACCCCTGCGTCCGCACCGCCGCCGCCACCTGGGCGCCGTCCAAGCCGGGCATCCGGTAGTCGAGCAACGCGACGTCGGGCACGTGCGACTTGATCAATTCCAATGCGGCAGAACCGTCTTCCGCCTCACCGACGACGTTCACCGAACCACTCGACGACAGGGCCCGCACCACGCCCTCGCGAAAAAGTGGGTGATCATCGCCGACGACCACGCGCACCTTTTCCGGGCTAGCCGCGCCGACCATGGCGACGAGTGTAGCGGTTTGCGGAGCAGCGACGTTCGCGATCTCCGGACGGCCCGATGAGTCAATTTCCCGTTTGCTTCGGGGTGACGGACGCGGATGAGTACGGTGATCGGGTGGTGGTAGCCGGTGACGCAGAGCTGGAGCGGGTGCGCACGGTTCACCAGTTGCGCTCGTACCGCATCGGCTCGGTGCTGCGCATCGGAGTGGTCGGCCTCATGGTCGCGGCCATGATCATCGGCACCAGCCGATCGGAGTGGCCGCAGGAAAGCGTCCTGATCGTCCTGTACACACTCGTCGCGCTCTGTGCATTCGGGCTGGCCTTCGCCCCTTTCCGACGCTGGATCGGGATGGGCCGACTGGTCGCGATCGGCCGGCTGGAGCCGTTTGCGTTCACCGTCATCGACATCGTCGCGCTGACGGTGTTTCAGCTGTTGTCCACCAACGGGATCTACCCGCTGCTGATCATGGCCATGCTGCCCGTCCTGTTGGGGCTGGACGTCTCCTCGCGCCGGGCGGCGGTGGTGCTGATCTTCTCCATGCTCGGGTTCGCCATTGCCGTACTACAGGATCCGGTGATGTCGAGCGGGGACAGGTTGGCCGAGGCGGGGTTTCGGTTCCTGCTCTATGCATTCCTTTGTTGCGCGGCCTTTCTGGTGGTGCGCATCGAGGAGCGCCACACCCGCTCGGTGGCCGGATTGAGCGCGCTGCGGGAGGAGTTGCTGGCCCAGACGATGAACGCCTCGGACGAGGCGGCGCGCCGGATCTCGGAATTCATTCACGACGGACCGCTGCAAGACATCCTGGCGGTGCGCCAGGAGCTCGTCGAACTGGACGGGGCGTTCGAGGGCGACGAGCGGGTCGGCCGGGCGCTGGGCGGCTTGCAGCTGGCCTCGGAACGGCTGCGGCAGGCCACTTTCGAGCTGCATCCGGCGGTGCTCGAGCAGGTCGGGCTGGGGGCCGCCGTGCAGCAGCTCGCCGAGTTCACCGCGCAGCGTTGCGGCATCGACATCAGCACAGAGATCGAATACTCGGGGCGCCGCGACATCGACGCCGTCGTGTTCGGGGTGGCGCGCGAGTTGCTGTCCAACGTGGTCCAGCACGCTCGGGCCCGGCAGGCGACGGTCATGCTCGGGGTCACCGACCGGACCTGTGTCTTGCATGTGGTCGACGACGGTGTGGGGTTGCGCCAGGAGACGGTGGCGCGGCGGCTGGGCGAGGGGCACATCGGGCTGGCATCGCATCGAGCTCGGGTGGAAGCCGCCGGGGGAGCCTTGATGTTTCTCGATGCCCCGGTGGGAACCCATGTCTGCGTCGAAGTGCCGTTGAGGAATTGACCGCTCCGCGCACTCGTGAACGGCACGCATTAGGTGAATTCCATCCGCGCTAGCACCGGCGCTATCACGAACGAAAGTCACCTACTGGTTCGGCGGAGGTTCACCACGGAGCGCCATCACCGTGCCACATGCTGAACGGTTTGCGCCACCGCGCTCGGCGGCGCCCATCGACAAACCCCTATTTCAGGTCGACCGACTTCCCGGTGGCGGCCGCATGGCCCGCACGGTAGCCGAAAACCATTGCCGGGCCCAGTGTTCCGCCGGCGCCGCCGTAGGCCCGTCCGGTCACGCCGCCCATCGCGTTGCCCGCGGCGAAAAGACCCGGTATCGGCTCGCCGCCGACGTGCAGGACGCGGGCGTCGTGATCGGTGCGGGGGCCGCCCTTGGTGCCCATTGCGCCGATGCTCACCGGCACCGCGTAGAAGGGCGCGGTGTCGATGGGGCCCAAGGTCTTACCGGCCGGGGTGGTCGCGCTGTCGTCACCCCAGTAGCCGTCGTACGCGCTCGAGCCGCGACCGAAGTCGGGGTCCGCGCCGGCGGCTACGTGACGGTTCCAGCTCTCGACGGTGTGGGCCAGACCGTCGGCGTCGATACCGGTCTTGGCGGCCAACTCGGCGAGGTCTGCCGACTCGCAGAACCAGTCGGGGACGGGCTGCCCCGGCTCGATACCGAGAAATCCATAGCGCTGCAGGTGAATCGAATCGAACACCATCCATCCGCGGTCGTTGACGTAGCCGCCGCGAGGGTCCAGGTAATGAAAGGCGCCGGCCATCGAGTTGTAATCGCAGGCCTCGTTGACGAAGCGGCGGCCGGCCGAGTTGACGATGATGCTGCGCGGCCGCGTCCTTTCCAGTCGCACGCTGCGGCTGCGGGGCTTGCCCTCGATGGTGTCGCCCGGGATTTGCACGATCGGTACCCACCACGCTTCGCACATGTTGGCCAGGTCGGCCCCCTGCTCCATCGCCATGCGCAAGCCGTCACCGGTGTTGTTGGGCGGCGAGACCGCCCCGTGCATGGGGCCGCGCAGAAAGGCTTGTGTCAGAGCGGGATCCCACTCGAAGCCGCCGGTGCCCAGGATGACGCCATGCCGGGCGCGAACACTGATCGTCCCGTCCGGCAGGGCCACGCGCACTCCGGTGACCTCTCCGTCCTCGGCGATGAGACCTTCGGCGCGGGCATTGGTGTGTGGGGTCACCCCCGCATCCAGCAGGCCCTTGAGCAGTCCCGCGATCAGCGCGGTGCCGGCCACGCACAGATGGCTGGTTCGTTCGTCGATCGCCGCGTGCAGGCGCGCCCTGGTCTCGGCATCGAAACCGACGTTGGACCAGTCGGCCGGGAAAGACGTGATGCGAGTTGCCCATTCGCCCAACTGAGCCAGGTCGAAGGGGGCGGCGCTCAGCGACCTGCCACCGGCCGGTTGTCCGCCCGGTAACTCGGGACGATAGTCGGGAAAGCCGGTGGCGATCTCGAACTGAAGACCGCTGTGCGCCTCGATGAAGTCGAGCATCGCCGGCCCGGTGCGAACGAACGTTTCCACCAGCTCGTCGTCCATCGAACCGAGCGACTGCGCGCGCAGATATCGCAACGCGTCAGCCGGGGTCAATTCGCCGTCCGGAGAACGGTTGTGGGCGGGGATCCACACTATGCCACCTGACACGGCCGTGGTCCCGCCGACGGTCGAGGCCTTTTCGTAAACCTCCACCGAGGCACCCGCCACGGCTGCGGTCAGCGCGGCCGTAAGGCCGGCACCACCACTGCCGAGCACGACGACATCGGCTTCGTGGTCCCATGACATGGACTGCTATCCCTTCAGCTCAGTGGCTAGCTCAGGAGCTCCGACAACTGCTTGGCGGCTTTCACGACCGCGTCCTTCCCGCGCATCACCACGTCTTCTCGGTGTGAGATGAGGTTGATGCACGTCGGTGGCGAGGGCACCGGGCGGCGCACCCCGACGGCCAGGCCGTAGGTGTTCGGTTCGATCTCGCCGTAGGTCGTCACCCAACCACGTTCGCGCGCACGGGAAACCAGCTCCCGTTCGCCCGGACGCGGAGGCATGCACGCGAGCAAGGCGATCCCGGCCGCGCCGCGGTCCAGCGGATATCGGCTGCCTTCGTGAAACGAGAGCTGGTAGGCGACGTGGCTGGGCACGATCACCGCGATCGCCACCTGCTGGTCGCCTTCGGCGATGAGCAGCGACACGGTCGTGCCGAGCTCGTCGGCCAGCGCGCGCAGCGTCGGCAGACTCACCTGGCGCACATTGCGGTCGAAGGAAGCGCCGAGCACGGCCAGGCCCGCCGCCGGACGGTAGCGCCCGTCCTCTCCCTTGGCCACCAGCCGGAACTCGGCCAACGTCGTGAGCAGTCGGTAGGCGATGGTGCGGTGCACCCCGACCTGGTCGGCGAGCTGCTGCACCGTCAACCCGCTGGGCGAGTCCGCCACCATCTGCAGCGCGGTCAGGCCCCTGGCCAGGGTCTGCGAGCCGGTACCGGAGCCCGTCACAGCCTTGACAGACCTTCCCGTGAGAGCGAAGCTCTATATATAACGCACATTAGTGTGCGATATTAGCACATTAGGTAAGCCGAACACGAGAACGAGATTTCCCCGATCTGGAGGCCGGACAGCACCGTGGCGGAGTTCGAGAGCATCTGGAGCGATCTGCAGGGCGTCGCGTTTGAGCAGGGCTACCTCGACGCCGGAGGAGTGCGGACGCGCTACCTGCGAGCCGGTGATCCCGGGAAGCCGGTGTTGGTCTTGTTGCACGGATCCGGCGGACATGCCGAGGCCTATGTGCGCAACCTGGCTGCGCACGCCGAGCATTTCTGGACCTGGTCGATCGACATGCTCGGCCACGGGTACACCGACAAGCCGGGCCACCCACTGGAAGTCGCCCACTACGTCGAGCACCTGATGGCCGTGCTGCGCACCATCGGTGTCGACCGTGCCTACCTCAGCGGCGAATCGCTCGGCGGCTGGGTGGCCGCACGCGCGGCCATCGACCACCCGGATGTGGTTGAGCGGCTTGTGCTTAACACCGCCGGTGGCTCCCAGGCCGATCCCGTGGTGATGCAACGGATCATCACGCTGTCCATGGCGGCCGCCGAGGACCCGACCTGGGAAACGGTGCAGGCGCGCATCAAATGGCTGATGGCCGACAAGTCCAAGGGCTACGACGACCTGGTCGCCAGCCGCCAGCGCGTGTATCGCCAACCGGGGTTCGTCTCGGCGATGAGCGACATCATGGCGCTGCAGGATCCCGAAATCCGGGCGCGCAACATCCTCGGCCCGGACGAATACGGCTCGATCGTCGCCCCGACGCTGGTGCTGTGGACCAGTGACGATCCGACCGCCGACGTCACGGAGGGGCGTCGCATGGCGTCGATGATCCCGGGCGCCCGCTTCGAGGTGATGCCCGGTTGTGGCCACTGGCCGCAGTACGAGGACGCCAAGACTTTCAATCGCCTGCATCTCGATTTCCTGCTGGGCCGGTGATGGTCGCACCAAAGCGGGAGGTGGGTGACATCGAAACCGATGTCCTGGTCGTCGGCGCGGGCCCGGTCGGGTTGACCCTCGCCAACATCCTTGGCCTGCAAGGTATCCGAACCATGGTGGTCGACGAGCGGGACACCCTCATCGACTATCCGCGCGGCGTCGGACTGGACGACGAGGCGTTGCGGACCTTCCAGTCGATCGGACTCGCCGACCGGGTGCTGCCGCACACGGTGCCCAATCAGATCTTGCGCTTCGTCGACGCCAAGCGTCGCGTGCTCGCCGAAATGGCCCCGCCGGACGCACGTTTCGGTTGGCCGAAACGAAATGGCTTCGTGCAACCCCTCGTCGACGCCGAATTGTTGGCCGGCTTGGACCGATTCGAGCACGTCCAGGTGCGCTGGGGACGCCCGATGACCGCATGCCAGGAAAGCGCCGACGGGGTGACCGTCGAACTCGGCGGCGGTGGTGACAACGACGGCGACACCGCACGCCTGCGGGCCCGTTACGTGGTCGGGTGCGACGGCGGCCGCAGCATGACCCGCCGGGTGATGGGGGTGTCGTTCGACGGGACGACGTCATCGACGCGCTGGCTGGTGGTCGACATCGCCAACGACCCGCTTGGCCACCCGAACAGCGAGGTCGGCGCCGACCCCGAACGCCCGTACGCCTCGATCTCGATCGCCCACGGAATTCGCCGCTTCGAGTTCATGATTCACGCCGACGAGACCGACGAACAGGCCGAAGATCCGGCGTTCCTGACCAAGATGCTGGCCCGGATGGTGCCTCACCCCGACCGGGTCGACGTCATCCGGCGCCGCGTGTATACCCACCACTCGCGGATCGCCGGCGCGTTCCGGCGGGGCCGGCTGCTGCTGGCCGGCGACGCCGCCCACCTGATGCCGGTGTGGCAGGGGCAGGGTTACAACAGCGGGATCCGGGACGCGGCAAACCTCGGTTGGAAGCTCGCCGCGGTGGTGAGCGGGCGGGCCGACGACAAGCTGTTGGACACCTACGACGTGGAACGCCGCAAGCACGCCCGCGCCATGATCGACCTGTCGACCATGGTGGGGCGGGTGATCTCGCCCACCAACCGCCGGGTGGCGAACGCGCGAGATCTCCTGATCCGGTCGGCGTCAATCGTGCCGTCGCTCAAGCGATATGTGCTGGAGATGCGGTTCAAGCCGATGCCGCGTTATGAGCACGGAGCCGTGGTGCACGCTGCGCCGGGACGTGCCGATTCGCCGGTGGGAACGCTGTTCATCCAGCCGCGCGTCGACACCCGAGATCGGCAGGACGTGTTGCTCGACGATGTGCTTGGTTCTTGGTTCGCCGTGTTGTGCTGGAACAACAACCCCCGCAAAATCCTCGGCGACGTCGCGTTCGCGAACTGGAAAGCGTTGGGCGCGCGCTTCTTCGCGCTCCGACCGGCGACCCAGCTGCACTGGGCGGGGCACGACGACCCCGATGTCGTCGTGGTGGGTGATCGGCATGGCGGCCTAAAGTCCTGGTTCGACACGCACTCGGAGTCGGTGCTGTTCCTGCGCCCCGACCGGTGCGTCGCGGGCGCCTGCATCGCTCAGCGCGCGCCGGACCTGAGCGCCGCGCTTATCGATGCGCTCACACTCACGCCGCGAGGGGGTGAATTGCAAAATGGCACTGGCTCTGTGCTGTATGTCGCACAGCCCTCTCCTGAATCTTCCGGGGCCGTCGCGGGACCTGCTTGATGATATCGAGGGCGCAATCGCGCAAGCCCGGCGATTCGTCGAAGACTACGACCCCGAACTGGTCGTCAGTTTTTCCCCGGATCACTACAACGGCTTCTTCTACAAGGTGATGCCGCCCTTCTGCATCGGCACCAGCGCCCGCGGAGTGGGGGACTACGGCACCCACGCCGGCCCGCTCAACGTGCCGGAAACCCTCGCGGCCGACTGCGCGAAGGCGGTCCTCGACGCTGGCGTCGACGTCGCGGTATCGGCCAGCATGGACGTCGACCACGGGACGGTCCAGCCGCTGGAGAAGCTGTTCGGCGACGCCACCTCGCGTCCGGTGATACCGATCTTCGTCAATGCGATCGGGGTACCGCTGGGCCCGATGCACCGTTGCCGCGCCCTGGGTACCTCCGTCGGCAATTACCTTGCCACCCTGGACAAGCGCGTCCTGATTCTGGGATCCGGCGGGCTGTCGCACAGCCCGCCGGTGCCGAGCTTGGCGACCGCGCCCGCACCGGTGCTGGAGCGGATCGTGCACGGCCAGCCGATGACGTCCGAGCAGCGCCAGGCCCGGCAAGCCGCCGTCATCGACGCGGCCAAGAGCTTCGCCGCCGGTGACAGTGAGCTGCAGGCACTCAACCCGGCGTGGGACCACCGCTTCCTGGAGATCATCGACGGGGGATGGCTGAGCGAACTGGATGGATGGTCGAATTCGTTCGTCGCTCACGAGGGCGGCAGCTCCGCACAGGAGATCCGCACGTGGGTAGCGGCATTCGCGGCGCTGGAAGCGGTGGGGCCCTACGAAACCACCGGGCGCTACTACAAACCAGCGCCCGAACTGATCGCCGGGTTCGCCATCAGAACGGCACTTCCGAAATGACGGCGGCCTCGGACGATTTCGATCACGTCGTCGATGTACTCATCGTCGGATCCGGCGGTGGCGGTATGACGGCCGCACTGACGGCCCAGGCGGCCGGCCTCGACGCGTTGGTGATCGAGAAGTCCTCGCACTTCGGCGGTTCCACCGCTCTGTCCGGCGGCGGCATCTGGGTCCCCGGTGCCCCCGCGCAGCGGCGGGAGGGCTATGTGCCCTCGCCCGAGGGCGTCGTGGAATACCTCAAACGGATCACCGACGGCCTGGTCAGCGAGGCACGGTTACGGCAGTACGTCGAGACGGCACCACAGATGCTGCAGTTCTTGGAGCAACTGTCCGGATGGTTCGAATTCGTCTGGAAGCCCGGCTATGCCGACTACTATCCCGAGTTGCCCGGGGGCTCCGAACTGGGCAGCACCATCAACGTGCCGCCAATCGACCTGCGGAAGTTGGGTGCCGACGAGCAGAAGCTGCTGCAGCCGCTGGCGCTGGCACCGAAGGGAATCTGGCTGGGCCCCAAGGAATTGCGCACATTCTACCGCATCAGGCAGTCATGGGCAGGCAAGGGTGTGCTGCTCAAATTGATTTCGCGGATGGTCCGGGCCCGGGTGTTCGGCGAGCGGATGGCCGCCATCGGTCAGTCGCTCGCGGCCCGGCTCCGGCTGGCGCTGCGGGAACGCGGCATCCCGCTGTGGCTGGAGTCGCCGATGGTGCGACTGCTCACCGATTCCGAGGGGGCGGTCACCGGAGCGGTGGTGGAACGCGAGGGCGACACACAGCGCGTCGGCGCACGTATGGGCGTCATCCTGGCGTCGGGGGGATTCGACCACGATCTGGCCTGGCGCAAAGAACTTCTGCCCGAGGTGGACCAGGACTGGAGCTTCGGCAATCCCGCGGCGATGGGCGACGGTATCCGCGCCGGCCAACAGATCGGCGCCGCAACGGATTTGCTGGACGAAGCCTGGTGGTTCCCGGCGATCCAGTGGCCGGACGGCCGGATGCAGTTCATGCTCAACGAGCGGATGATGCCGGCCCAGTTCATCGTCAACGGTGCGGGCAAGCGCTTCATCAACGAGGCGGCTCCCTACATGGACTTCGGCCACGCCATGATCGAGGGCCAGAGGTCCGGCATCACCCACATCCCCTGCTGGCTGATCACCGACCACAGATCGTTCAATCGCTACGTCGTCGGTGGACACCTGCCCATACCGAAAATTCCGGGGGCGCCGGTGCCCACCGGCCGCAAAATCCCATCGGCCTGGCTGGAATCCGGTGTGGTCAAGGCGGCCATGTCATGGGACGAGATGGCGGCCAAGATCGGCGTGCCCGCAAGCCAGCTGACCGAAACTGCCCGCCGCTTCAACGAACTCGCCCGCAAGGGACACGACGACGATTTCAACCGCGGCGACAGCGTGTACGACAACTACTACGGCGACCACACCCTGCCCAACCCGAACCTGTACCCCCTCGGCGATCCGCCGTACTACGCCTTCCGGATCGTGCTCGGCGACCTGGGCACCTCGGGCGGTCTCCTGACCGACGAGCACGCCCGCGTGCTGCGGACCGATGGCACGGTGGTGCCCGGCCTCTACGCAGTGGGTAACACCTCCGCACCGGTGATGGGCCGCAGTTACGCCGGTGCCGGGGCGACCATCGGCCCTGCCATGACCTTCGGCTACGTCGCAGCGAAACACGTTGCGGCACAGGCAGCCAACCGAGCCGCTAATACTCATAGGAGGTAACGATGAAAATTTCGCTGTTTTACGAATTCGCCCTGCCGCGGCCCTGGGCGCCCGACGACGAACACGTCCTGCTGCAGGACTGTCTCAACGAGGTCGAGGCCGCCGACAAGGCGGGCTTTTCCACCGTGTGGCTGACCGAGCATCACTTCCTCGAGGAGTACTGCCACTCGACGGCCCCGGAGATCTTCCTGGCCGCGGCCAGCCAGCGGACCAAGAACATCCGGCTGGGGTTCGGCATCATGCACCTGCCGCCGGTGGTCAATCACCCGGCGCGGGTGGCCGAGCGCATCGCCACGCTCGACCTGCTGTCCAACGGCCGCGTCGAATTCGGCACCGGGGAATCGTCGTCGGTCGGTGAGCTCGGCGGATTCAACATCGACCCCGCCGACAAGCGGGCGCAGTGGGAAGAGGCCCTCGAGGTCTCGATCCGCTGCATGATCGAAGAACCGTTCACCGGGTTCAACGGCGAGCATGTCCAGATGCCGGCACGCAACGTCATCCCCAAGCCGCTGCAAAAGCCGCACCCGCCGGTGTGGGTCGCCTGCACGCGGCCGGCCAGCGTGCAGATGGCGGCGCAAAAGGCCATCGGCGCTTTGAGTTTCGCCTACACGGGTCCCGGTCCGCTGACCGAGCGGGTGAACGGCTACTACAAGGAGTTCGAGGAGAACGGCGTCCCGGTCACCCCCCGCATCAACCCGAACATCCTGGCCATCGGCGGCGACCTGTCGATGATGGTCGCCAAGACCGATGAGCAGGCCCTGCAGCGGCTCGGACAGGGCGGCGGATTCTTCTCGTTCGGAATCATGCACTACTACATGACGGGGGTGCACACGCCGGGGCGCACCGGGGTGTGGCAGCGCTATCTCGAAGAGGTGGAAAAGGATCCGACGCTGGCGTACGGCCCCGGCCGGGGTGCGATCGGATCGCCGGCCACGGTGCGCGAGTTCCTCCGCGGCTACGAAGAAAGCGGCGTCGACGAGATCATCCTGCTGCTCAACCCGCGCAGCCACGAGGGCACCATGGAATCCATCGAGCTGATGGGCTCCGAGGTGCTTCCCGAGTTCATCGAGCGCGACGCGAAGGCCGTGGCGGAAAAGGCGAAGCGGCTGGAGCCCGTCATCGAGAAGGTGGAGTCGCGTCGCCCGGAATCGACCGCACCGCAATTCGACGAGGATTACTCGTTTGGTGGGCTCCCGACTGGCCGCGGCGGTAAGTTCACCGCCAGTGAGATCCCCGAAGCCATGGCGGAGATCAACGAAGGCCGCGTGCAGGCGGCGCAGCGCGCGAAGGAACAGCAGAAGTAAACCGGAGAATTTCGAGGCGAGCCTTGGGAGCAATCGACGAGCTGTGGCGCTACGACGGTCGCCGTGCGGTGGTCACCGGATGTGCCTCCGGCATCGGCGAACACGTGGTGCGGCAGCTCAGCGAGCTCGGGGCCGAAGTCATCGGCCTGGACAAGCGACGGCCGGACTTCGCGATCGACGGGTTCCACGAGGTCGACCTGGCTGATCGGACATCGATCGAGTCGGCGGTAGCCGACGTGACCGGTCCGGTCGACGCGTTGTTCAACGTCGCCGGCGTGTCGTCCGGGATCGGCGACCCGCTGCTGGTGGTGACCGTCAACTTCCTGGGGATGCGCCATCTCACCGAGGCGCTGATACCGAAGATGTCCGCGGGGTCGTCCATCGTGAGCGTGTCATCGCTCGCGGCGGCCGCCTATCGGGAGCACCTGCGGGAGGTGGCGCCGCTGCTGCATACGGCGACGATGCAGGCGGGCATCGACTGGTGCCGTGAGCATCCCGACGTGCTGGGTACCGGCTATCAGTTGTCCAAGGAAGCGATCATCCTGTACACCATGCGCAGCGCCACGCCACTGGGCGCGCGGGGAATCCGCATCAACTGCACGGGTCCCGGCGTGACCGAGACGCCGATCCTGGACCAGCTGCGCACCGCCTACGGGCAGGGCTTTCTCGACGACATCCCCAAGCCGCTGGGTCGCGTTTCCGAGCCCGCCGAGCAGGCCTCGGTTCTGCTCTTCCTGAATAGCGATGCCGCCAGCTATATTTCGGGCCAGGTGTTGTGGGTTGACGGCGGAAACGTGGGCGCCGCGATCGCTGGCGAACTCGAGGAAGGACGTGCTCCGTGGCCAGTGTGACCGACTTTCGCCGGGCCGCTCGCGATGTCAGTAACTGGGGCCGCTGGGGCGATGACGACGAGCTCGGCACGCTGAACTTCATCACCTCCGAAAAGATCGCCCAGGCAGCGGGTTTGGTCCGCCACGGCAAGGTTTTTCCGCTCGGGGTGGACTTCGGGTCGTCGGGGCCGCAGGGCGCCTTCGGTTTTCGGCACAATCCCATTCACGTGATGACGGTGGATGGTGGTGACGCCAGCACGCTCGCTCACTACGGCCCGAATTGGGATCGCAACCCCACGGCGGCGCAGATGGGTCCGTACTTCGTCGACAACCTGTTCAGGTTCAACGACGACATGATCATCATGCCGCTGCAGGCGGCCACCCAGTGGGACGCGTTGTCGCACGTCTACTACGACGACAAGCTCTACAACGGGATTCCGGCGGGGTCGGTGACCAGCCTCGGGGCCCGCCACCTCGGCATCGAGAAGGTTGACGGCAAAGGCATCACCTCGCGCGGTGTCCTGCTGGATGTGGTGCGCCATCGCGGCGCTGAGGTCTTCCTGGAGCATGGAAAACCCATCACTCCAGCCGAATTGGACGATGTCGTCCGCTCCCAGGGCGTGACGATCGGGCGCGGTGACATCCTGCTCATTCGCACCGGCTGGTGGACGAGGTTCCTGCAGACGGGCAACAAGACCGAACCGTATTCCGGCCTGGACTGGCAGTGCGCCCAGTGGCTGCACGATCACGAGATCGCCGCGGTCGCGTCCGACAATCTCCAGGTCGAAGACCCGGTGTCCGGGGTTGACGGCGTGTTCTTGCCGTTCCACCTGTTGACGCTGCGCGACATGGGCCTGATGCTCGGCGAGTATTGGGACTTCACGGCACTGGCCGCCGACTGCGCCGCCGACGGTGTGTACGAGTTTCAACTCATCGCACCGCCCCTGAGATTCGTTGGGGCAGTGGGCTCGCCGGTGAACCCGATCGCGATCAAGTGATGCAGCGCCAAACGCTGTCGGTCGATGGGCTGACCACCAGCTATCTGGAAGCCGGCGACGGCGACCCGGTGGTACTGCTGCACGGTGGTGAGTTCGGCGCCGGCGCCGAACTGGGGTGGGAACGCAACTTCGCCGCGCTGTCGGCACGGTATCGGGTCTTGGCGCCCGACCAGTTGGGATTCGGGCAATCCGCGAAGGTCATCGATTTCGTCGACGGCCGCGGCATGCGGATCCGGCATGTGGCACGGTTTTGCGAGTTGCTCGGGGTCGACTCGGCGCACTTCGTCGGCAATTCGATGGGCGCCATCAATCTGCTCACCGATGCCACGTCGGAGACCCCGCTGCTGCCGGTTCGCAGCTTGGTGATCATCTGCGGCGGCGGAGAAATCCAGCAGAACCGGCATTTCGAGGCGCTGCAGAACTATGACGCCACGCTGCCGGCGATGCGCCGCATCGTGGAGGCGTTGTTCTTCGACCCCGGCTATCCCGATGACGACGACTACGTACGGCGTCGTTACGAGTCGAGCACCGCGCCCGGGGCGTGGGAAGCCATCGCCGCGGCCAGGTTTCGCCGCCCGGGAGCCACGCCGTCGGCGACGCCATCGAGCGCTCGCGCCTACGAACGCATCGGCGTGCCCACATTGGTCGTCGAAGGGGGAGGCGACAAACTCCTTCCGGCCGGTTGGGCCGCCGAGATCGCCAAGCAGGTCGACGGCGCCCGCTCGGTGGTGGTCGAGGAGGCCGGACACTGCCCCCAGATCGAGCAGGCCTCGGTGGTAAACCAGATGCTGCTGGGTTTCCTGGGCGCGGTCTGAACGTCAGAAGACGTAGTCCAGGCGGGTCATCATTCCCGCCACTTGGTGATAGGTGTTGTGGCAGTGCATCACCCAGGTGCCGGGATTGTCGGCGACGAGCACGGCGGCGAGCTTCTGCTTGGGCAGCACCATGATGGTGTCTTTGCGGGCGCCCGGGCTCCCGTCCGCCTTGATCACCTGGAATGTGTGCCCGTGCAGGTGGATCGGGTGATACATCATCGTGGTGTTGTCGAACGTGATGGTCGGCCGTTGCCCCTGGTGCACGTGCAGCGGATTCGTCTTGCCGTAGGGCTGCCCGTTGATCGTCCAGTTGTATTGCGTCATGTTGCCGCCCAGGACCACGGGCAGGTTGAGCCGGGGGTCCGGGCGGCCAAGGTTGACCGGCGTTGTCGCGGTGAACATCTCGACGGTGCCCACCCGCTTGGTGAGTTCGGCGGGTTGAAACTGCGGGTCGGGTGCGCTGCCGGCCCCGGTGGAAAGCACTGCGCGGGCCAGGCCGTTCTTGCCTTCGGCGACCGCGACTAATGGGAAGACACCGTCCGCGGCGGTCACGGTGACGTCGTAGCGTTCGGCCATGCCGATCAGCAGGGCGTCGACCTGCGCGGGCACCACGGGGTAGCCGTCGGTGTGAGTCACCGTCATCGCGTGACCGGCCAGTGCCGCCCGGAAGGTGGTGTCGGAGGCGGTGTTGATGAAGCGAATGCGGATGCGCTGGCCTGGTTTGGCATTAAAGGTCATGGGCGAGGCGGGAATTCGCCCGTTGGCCAGATAGTACGGGTAGGCGATGTCTCCGGCGTCGCCGCCAAGGAGGTCGCTGGTGCCGACGCCCGCCGCCGGAGGCGGGGGCGCGGCGCTCGTCGAGGCTGTCGGGCTGGTCGACGTCGTCTCCGACGCCGATGAACTTGTCTCCGTCGTCGTGGTCGTCGTGGTCGTCGGCGTCGTCGTTTCGGGCGCGTTCTGCGGAGGCTTGTTCGGGTTACTCAGTTCGCTGTAGAGCTGCTGGGGACTCTTTCCGGCGCCGTCGGTCCAATCGTCGAGGACGACGATCCACTCGGCGTCGTAGTTGCCCTCGGTCGGGTCGTCGACGATGACCGGCAGATACAGACCGGTGTCCTCGTCGAGGCCGGTATGCGGATGTGCCCAGTAGGTCCCGGAATTCGGCACCGAGAACCGGTAGGTGAAATCCTGGCCGGCCGCGATGTTGGGGGTCGCCGGCTCGGCGCCGTCCATGTCGTTGCGTAGGGCGATGCCGTGCCAATGCACCGATGTCGGATGGTCGAGTCGGTTGGACACCGTCACCTCGACCTCGTCGCCGATGCTGGCGCGGATCACCGGGCCGGGGATGCCGTTGCCGAAGGCCAGCGTGCGGACGATCGGTCCACCCAGGTCGACCTGGACCTGTTGGGCCGTCAGCTTGGCGGTGACGGTGCGGCCGCTATGCGGTCGGGCTGCCTCGGTTTCGGCGATGGCCGCCGACATCCGGGCACTGCCCGACGGCTCGGGCTTGGTTTGACTGCACGCCGTCAGCGCCAACCCGCCGGCGATGCCGGCGGCCATGAAACCGCGCCTGGTGAGCCGAGTTCTGTCGAAGGGCGCGCCGCTGGTCGGTTGCACGGGCAATTGGTGCTCCTCGTCTTTGGTTCGCCCCAACGTTCTCGTGCTTGGATGCTAGGCGGAGCGCAACAGCCAGCGCTAGACCTTTCGCTTATCGGGCGGGTGCGCGGGCATGCTCGAACAACGCTGCGGCGGCTTGCCCCCATGTGAGAGTGACCCCGCGCGAACGCTTCTGGGCCGAAAGGACCTCACACAGCCACACCGCCCCCATCGACATGCAGGGTCGAACCGGTGACAAAGCTGGACCGCGGAGAACTCAGGAAGAGCACCGCCTCGGCGATCTCGGACGGGAAGGCGGTGCGGCCCAACGGCAGCGCCCGCCCCAGGTCCTCGTTGACTTCCCCCCATTCCGCGGCCACGCCGGGCGTGCGGGTGGGCCCGGGCGCGACGCTGTTCACCCGCACCCCGGCCGCTCCGAATTCGGCGGCCCAGGTGCGGGTGAGCGATTCCAGCGCGGCTTTGGAAGCGCTGTAGCCCGAGGCGCCGGGAATTCCCTTGAATGCGGCCATGGTGGTGATGTTGACGATGCTGCCACGGCCGCGCTTCAGCATCCCCGGGATCAGGCCGGCTACTAGGAAGTACGCACCGCGAACGTTGGTGTCGAACAACGTCTCGAAAGACGCCGCATTCTGTTCGACCGTCAACGCCGACGGAAAAGTGCCGGCGTTGTTGACGATGATGTCGACCTCACCGCACTGTTGCACAAGCGAATTCACCGACTCGAGATCGGCCATGTCGGTCTGGATAAACCGCGCGTTCGGGCCAATCAGCGCCACCGCTTGCGCACCTCTGACCGGATTGCGACCCGTGACAATCACGGTGGCGCCCTCGCTTGCGAGCAGTCGCGCGGATTCCATTCCGATGCCCGCCGTCCCGCCGGTGATGACGGCGGTGTGGTCCATCAGCTCCATCGGACTCACCTGTAAAAACCTCTTACTTGGCGCCGCTGGGTGTCTGGGAAGCCATCCAGGCGCTGAAGGTGGTGGGGTAGACGACCACATCTTCACCATCGATGGGAACGATGCTGCGTTCGTCGAGCACCGCACCGTAGTAGCGGGCACCGGTATCGGTAACCACCTGGCGCGCATCACCCGTTACCGCAAACCTTGCCCGGATGAAGTCGTCCATGCCTTGCTTTTCGGGGCCGGCGATGTTGATCACCCCGTTGATTGGATCGGCGGTCGCCGCACGGGTAACGGCCGTCGCGACATCCGCCGAAGCAATGGGCTGAAACGCCCCGTGCGGCGCGCGGACCGTGTCACCGTCGGCCAATGAATCCGCAATGCCGTCAACGAATTCGAAGAACTGAGTCGCCCGCACGATTGAGTACGGAGATCCCGATTCCGTGATCACCTTTTCCTGGGCTATCTTGGCCCGCATGTAGCCGCTTTCGGCGGCCCGGTCGGCGCCCACGATCGATAAGGCGACGTGATTGCGCACCCCGGCGGCCCGCTCCGCCGTCAGCAGGTTGCGGGTGGAGGTGGTGAAGAAGTTCAGGACATCATCGTCGGCCCAGGACGGCGAGTTGGAGACGTCCACCACCGTGTCGACACCGGTGACGGCATCGGCAACACCCTCCCCGGTTACGGTGTTGACGCCGGTGCTCGGTGATGCCGGGACTGCTTGGTGTCCCTGGTCGGTCAGCATGGCGACGACCTGTGATCCGATCAGCCCGCTGCCACCGATTACCAAAATCTTCATGATCATGCCTTTCAAGTCTCCCGATGCACTGGCCCTTTCAGCATGATTCAGGCGAGGGCAAGTCGGAACCCTGGAAAGTCCGTAGTTATGCCGAACTCAGGGGGCCAAGTCCTTGGCCAAACCTCGCAGTTGGCGGCGCGAGGTGAGGCCAAGCTTGGCGAACACTTTCCGCAGGTGCCATTCGACGGTGTGCGAGCTGATGAACAACTGCGCGGCGATCTCGGGGTTCGTCAGCCCCTCTCCGGCCAGCCGGGCGATCTGCGCCTCCTGTGCCGTGAGCTCACCGCCGGATGCTGCGCCTGCTTTGGCCGACCGCTTGCTCACCTTCTCGCCGGTGGCCAGCAGCTCGCGACGGGTCCGTTCGGCGAACGCCTCGGCTCCCATCCGGGCGAACATTTCGTGGGCGGTACCCAACTGGGCGCGCGCGTCGATCCGGCGGTTGCAGCGGCGGAGCCATTCCCCATAGGACAGGTGTGCCCGCGCTAGCTGAACCACGATGCGGGTTCGCGCAAGCCGCTCGATTGCGTCCCGGTAGAAGACCTCCGCTTCACGGTCGGTAGTCAGCAGCGCCCGTGATCGCGCGTAAACTCCGGCTGCCCAATCTGTTTGGGCCCCCAGCGCCCGGGCTTCGAGTTGACGCAGCGCGTCATGGGCGGCGTCTTTGGCGCCGCTTCTCGCGGCAGCTTCGATGAGTTCCACGAGGCACTGGCCGAACAGACCTAAATCCTCGTGTTCGCATGCCTGGCGCGCGGCGGCGAAGGCATCGTCGTAGCGGCTCAGACCGTTGTAGAGGACAGCGCTGGAATACCCGGTCAACGCCACTATTCGGCCTTCGCCCCTGGCGATCCCGTCTGTTGCCGCTCGGTCGATCAGATTGGTCGCGACGTTCTCATTGCCCCGCCAAGCGGCCAGCAGCACCGAGTGATATTTGACCGGGGCATAACCCGTAGCAGCCGAGATGGCGTCGGCCTCCTCGACAAGTTGGGATGCCGTTGCGAATTCGCCGGCCTGGACGTGTACACCGGCGCGATAGACCAGGGCGTTCGGTAACACGGCGAGTGCGCCCGCCGCACGCGCCAGGCGTACCGCGTGGGTGGCCAGCCGATGCCATACGTCGTCGTCCCAGAGTTCGTGGGCGGCAGATTCCTGGACGATGGGAAAGGCTCGCCAGAACCAATGCATGACGTCATCGGCGCGCTCGGCGGCAGCTTCGATGAGGCGCAGCGCTTCGCGCATCGCTGCCAGACTCGGGACGAGTCCAGCCGTCGCCCGCAGCGCGACGCCATCAAGAAGGAGATCGACTGGCCGTGCCGGCTGCGGCCCGGGCGGTGCCGCGCGGGCCGCCTCGGCGGTCGACGCAATACCGCCATGCGGGCACAGCCGGCCGCCGAACATCGCCGCCCCCACGGCGTCTAGGTACGTTTCGCGGGATTGCGCGTCGTCCAGTGTTTCCAGCCGGCGTGCGGCGTCGAGCAGGCGTACGGCCGCATCGGAGACCATCGGTGCATCGGCATCACCGCTACGGCTGCGGGAGAAAACGATCTGCGCGCGCAGTCGGGTGACGCGGGCCTGCTTCAGCTTGTCCAGTGGCGCGGCCTCGGCGATGGCGAGCAGCTCGTCCGCGGCGTCGAAGGCCGCCACGTCACGCTTGGCCTGGGCGGCCGCGAGTGCCCGTGCCCCTCTGCGGGCCGAATCCGAGGTCAGTTGGGTGGCCCGTTCCAGGAACGCGGCAGCCGCGGCCACTCCGCCTCGGGCCTGGGCGCGGTCGGCGGAGCTCTCGAGTGCGGCGGCGATGGATTCGTCCGGACCCGGAGCCGCAATGGCCAAATGCCACGCGCGCCGGTCCGGATCGCTTCGTGGGTCGGTCACCTCAGCTAGCGCCCGATGTACGCGTCGGCGATTCATCAGATCCGCCGTGCGGTACGCCGCTGACCTCACCAGAGGATGACGGAATCGCACCCTGGTGCCCACGTCGATCAATCCGGCCGCTTCCGCTCTGGCCGCCGCGTCAAGTGGAAGCCCTAAATGCTCTGTGGCGCGCGACAATAGCGCCGCATCGCCCACCGGCTCTGCGGCCGCAATGATCAATAGCTGCTGGGTCTCGTCCGGCAGTGACCGGATCCGCCGGACGAATGTCTGCTCGATCTGTCCCGCCAGTGGTTGCACGTCCGGGCGCTGGAAGCCGCCGGCCAGCTGCGCGGCGGTCAGACCCCTGGGCAACTCCAACAGCGCCAACGGATTTCCCCGGGTCTCCGCCACGAAGCGCTCGCGCACCTCGTCGTCCAGTCGGCCCGGGATCACCGAATCCAGCAATGCGCGGGCGTCGGCGGGATTGAGGCCGCGGACCGCCAACCCGGGCAAGCCGTCCCAATCATCGGCATCGATGGCGGCCGAGGCGTCTCGCACCGCGAACACCATCGCCACGGGCTCGGCGATCAGTCGCCGGGCGACAAACGTCAACGTCTGGGCCGAGATTCGGTCGATCCACTGCGCGTCATCGATGAGGCACAGCAAGGGCTGGGCCTGGGTCGCTGCATCGATCAGACTGAGCACGGCCAGCCCGACGAGGAAGCGATCCGGCGCAGGTCCGGCGCTCCGGCCGAATGCGATCTCCAGTGCACCGCGCTGCGGAGGCGGCAGTTGATCGATGCGATCCAGCACTGGCACGCACAGTTGCTGTAAAGCGGCAAACGGGAGTTCCATCTCGGACTCCACCCCGGAGACCCTAGCCACGCGGAAGCCCGGGGCACGCTCGGAAACGAAATCCAGCAGCGCCGTCTTGCCAATGCCTGCCTCGCCCCGCAGCACCAGAACCTGACTCTTGCCCGAGCGGGCGCCCGACACCAGCCGGTCGAGGGCAGCACATTCCGCGCGCCGACCACGCAAAGGTTGTGCCTGTTGATCTTTCACCCACACCGCCGCTGGAAAGTGATTTGCCGTTCGACTTTACCGAGCGCACCTGCCTATGGCGTCGAGCACCGACCGCGGCCCGTGTCTTAAATCAATTGCTTGACTTAACGCGGCAGGCGCCGATTAACTCGTCGTGTGGTCAACGAATTGGACGGCAAGGTCGCCATCGTCACCGGCGGCGCTTCGGGCATCGGTCGCGGACTCGTGGAGCGGTTCGTGGTCGAGGGCGCGCGAGTCGTCATCGCCGATGTCGAGACCGACCGCGGCGAGGCGTTGGCCGCATCGCTCGGCGGCGCGGCCGCCTTCCGGAAGACCGACGTCTCCGATCCCGAACAGGTGGGGGCGCTGGTATCCGATGCCGTCGAGAAGTTCGGCGGTCTGCACGTCATGGTGAACAACGCCGGGATCTCCAGCCCGCTGCGGAAATTGCTCGACGACGACCTCGCCGATTTTCACCGGGTGATGGGGGTCAACGTGCTCGGCGTGATGGCGGGTACTCGAGATGCCGCGCGGCACATGGCCGAACACGAGGGCGGATCCATCATCAACATCACCTCGATCGGCGGCATCCAGGCCGGCGGCGGTGTGATGATCTACCGCGCGTCCAAGGCGGCCGTCATTCAGTTCACCAAGGCCGCGGCAATCGAGTTGGCAATTCACGAGATTCGGGTCAACGCCATCGCACCCGGCAACATACCCACGCCGATCCTGGGCAAGTCGGGTGCCGGCATGGACCCCGAACAGCTGCGGCAGTTCGAGGCGCGAATTCGCGAGACGATGCGGGAGGACCGGCCGCTGAAGCGCGAGGGCACGCCCGACGACGTGGCCGAGGCGGCGCTGTATTTCGCCACCGACCGCTCGCGCTATGTCACCGGGACGGTGCTTCCGGTCGACGGTGGGACCGTGGCGGGCAAGCCGATCCGGTCCAAGCGACACAGCTGACACCGCCGGAAGGCCCCGAGCGCGATGATGGACGGTCCAAAAATTTAAATCAATCGCTTGACTTAAAGTGCCGTACGGGGTTGACTGATCCAATGACCACCGCCGGCCGGACCGTTCGCACCGATCGGGCCAGTTCCACCCAAGAGGCGATTCTCGTGGCGGCCGAGCGCCTGTACGCCGAGCACGGCATGTTCGCCGTGTCCAACCGGCAGGTCAGCGAGGCCGCCGGCCAGGGCAACAACGCCGCCGTCGGCTATCACTTCGGCACCAAGGCCGACCTGGTGCGGGCCATCGAGCACAAGCACCGCGGGCCCGTCGAGCAACTGCGCGAACAGATGGTGACCGAGCTGCTAGACACGGGCGGTTCGACCGACATGCGCAACTGGGTGGCCTGTTTGGTGCGCCCGCTCACCGATCACCTGGAGGAGCTCGGAAATCCGACCTGGTATGCGCGCTTTGCCGCCCAGGCGATGACCGACCCCGCCTACTACAACATCATCGTCAAGGGCGCGCTCAGCTCCCCGTCGCTGGTCCAGGTCGTCGAGGGCATCAACCGCTGCCTGCCCGAACTGCCGGCCGAGGTGCACTTCGAACGCAACATCATGGCCCGAAACTTGTTGATGCACACCTGCGCCGATCGTGAACGCGCGCTCGCCGCAGGAGCGGTGACGTCCCATCGTTCATGGCGTGCCGCGGCGTCCGGACTCATCGACGCGATCGTGGGCCTGTGGCTGGCGCCCGTGACGGCGTACGAGTGAAGGGCGTGCGAATGAAAGTGACTGTCGACCAAGACCTTTGCGCTTCATCAGGGAACTGCGTGATGAACGCGCCCGAAGTGTTCGACCAGCGCGACGACGACGGCGTCGTGCTGCTGCTCAATCCCAATCCCACGCCCGAGCAGGCCGAGGGCGCGCGCCGGGCGGCGGCGGCCTGCCCCGCGCTTGCCATCCACATCGAGGAATGAAAACGATGTCCGACACCCTGACGAGCACCGCGGCGGAGCACGCGTCCGAAATTCCGGACTACCCGATGGCCAGGGAGCCGCGCTGCCCCTTCGCGCCACCGCCGGATGTCATGGCGCTGGCCGAAGCCCGACCGCTGTCCCGGGTCCGGATCTGGGACGGCAGCACACCGTGGCTCATCACCGGCTACGAGCAAGTGCGCGAGCTGTTTTCGGATTCGCGGGTCAGCGTCGACGACCGGCAGCCCGGCTTCCCGCACTGGAACGAAGGCATGCTGTCCACGGTGCACAAGCGGCCGCGATCGGTCTTCACCGCCGACGGCGAGGAGCACACCCGATTCCGGCGGATGCTGTCCAAGCCGTTCACCTTCAAGCGTGTCGAAGGTCTGCGCCCGTCCATCCAGCGCATCACCGACGAGCACATCGATGCGATACTCGCCGGGCCGCAGCCCGCCGACATCGTCACCGCATTGGCGCTCCCGGTGCCCTCGCTGGTGATCAGCCAGCTGCTGGGCGTCCCCTACGAAGACGCCGACATGTTCCAGCATCACGCCAACGTCGGCCTCGCGCGCTACGCCACCGGTGAAGACACCGTCAAAGGCGCCATGAGCCTGAACAAATACCTCGCCCAGCTGGTCGAGGCCAAGATGGAGAACCCGGCCGAGGACGCCGTGTCCGACCTCGCCGAGCGGGTCAAGGCCGGCGAACTCAGCGTCAAGGAGGCCGCCCAGTTGGGCACCGGCCTGCTGATCGCCGGGCACGAGACCACCTCCAACATGATCGGTCTCGGCGTGCTCGCCCTGCTGGAAAACCCCGACCAGTTGGCCGTTATCCGCGACGCTGAAGATCCGAAGGTCATCGCCAGCGCGGTCGAGGAACTGCTGCGCTACCTGAGCATCATTCAAAACGGCCAGCGCCGCGTCGCGCTCGAAGACATCCACATCGCCGGCGAAACCATCCGCGCCGGTGAGGGCATCATCATCGATCTCGCCCCGGCCAATTGGGATCCGGACGCGTTCGCGGAGCCGGACCGGCTCTACCTGCATCGCTCCGGCGCAGATCGCAACGTCGCATTCGGCTATGGCCGGCATCAATGCGTCGGGCAGCAGCTGGCCCGCGCCGAGCTGCAGATCGTGTTCCACACGCTGGTGCGGCGCATTCCCACACTGCGACTTGCCATTCCGATCGAGGAGGTTCCGTTCAAGGACGACCGACTCGCCTACGGCGTCTACGAACTGCCGGTGACCTGGTAGCCAGCCCGCTACTCATCAAATATTCGGATCCGAATGGAGGGTCAACGATGACGACTCAGACAAGTACGCTTTACCCGCCCGGCGGTTATGGCGCTCCGAAGGACCGCCGTGGTCACGCCGCGGGCAGCGACGTCGGCCTTCCGCAGGGGACCGTCGTCTTCTCCGCGGACAACCACATCTCGCTCGCGGACGACATTTTCTACCAACGCTTCCCGGACGGCCTGAAGGATAAGGCGCCGCGGATCTGGTACGAGGACGGCGCCTACCAGGTGGGCCGCAAGGGGCAGTCGTTCCTGCCGGGCGACTTCAGCGCCGTGCTGATGCAATACGACGACCTGCCCGGCGCCGCGAGCACCAACATCGAAGCGCGCATCCAGGAGCTGCACGACGACGGCGTCGAGAAGGAATTGGCGTTTCCCAACGCGGTGCTGGCGCTGTTTCACTACCCGGACAAGCAGCTTCGTGAGCTCGCCTTCCGCATCTACAACGAATACATCGCCGAGCTGCAGGAGCGCTCGAACGGCCACTTCTACGGCGCCGGACTGATCAACTGGTGGGACCCGCAGGGCACTAGGACGACGCTTGAAGAGCTGAAGTCGTTGGGGCTCAAGACGTTCCTGCTGCCGCTCAACCCGGGCAAGGACGACGACGGCAACATCATCGACTACGGCAGCACCGCGATGAAGCCGGTCTGGGACGAGATCGAGGCCGCCGGTCTTCCGGTGACCCACCACATCGGGGAGACCCCACCGAAAACGCCGTGCCAGTTCAACAGCGTGGTGGTAGGGATGATGATCAACATCGACGGATTCCGTGAGCAATTCGCCAAGTACCTCTTCACCGGAATTCTGGATGATCATCCCGGGCTGCGCATCGGCTGGTTCGAGGGCGGCATCTCCTGGGTGCCGTGGGCGCTGCAAGACGCCGACCACCTGATGGGCTCGTACCAGCACATGTTCAACCGGACTCTCGAGCACGAACCGCGTTACTACTGGGACACCCACATGAGCGCCTCGTTCATGGTCGACCCGCTGGGCTTGCAGCTGATCGATCAGATCGGGGTGGACAAGGTGATGTGGTCCAGCGACTACCCGCACAACGAGAGCACCTACGGCTATTCCGAGAAATCACTGAAATCCGTTGTGGATGCGGTGGGTCCGGAGAACGCGGTGAAGATCGTCAGCGACAACGTCACGAAGTTCCTGGGTCTGTAGTGACGACATTCGCGCAACTGAACACCGACACCGGCAACGGACTGGTGATCCCGGAAACCGCCGACCTGGCCCGCCTGCGCCGTGCGACGGGGGCCCGGCTGCGCTCGGCGATGGCGGAGCGCGGTGTCGACGCGATGATCCTGCTGGGCAACAACGCGGTGGTCTACGCCACCGGGGCCAGCTGGCCGCTCGGCGACGCCGGGTTGTCCTACGTCGAGCGGCCGGTGGCCGTGGTGCTCGCCGACGACGACTGGCCACACGTGTTCCTGCCGTTCCGCGAGGGGGCCGCACAGGAGTCGGACCTGCCCGCCGATCACCTGCACGGGCCCGTATATCTCGAATTCGACGAGGGCGTCGAGCATTTCGCGCATCAGTTGGCCGATCTCATCCCGGCCACTGCGGTAATCGCGGTCGACGAGTTCACCGGCGCCATGTCGCGTGCCGCCAAGGTTCTGTTCCCGGGCGGAGCACCCGTCGACGCCGCGGCCATCGTCAGCGCCGCCAAGTCGGTGAAGACTCCGGACGAATTGTCGTGCATGCGTACCGCGATCCAGATCACCGACGAGGCGATGGTCGAAGTGCAGAAGAGTTTGGCCCCGGGGATCCGTCAAATCGATTTGTCGGCAAGCTTTTTGCGCCGCGCCTTCGAGCTGGGCGCCACGGCCAGCATGCTTGAGCCGATCTGGCAGGTGATGCCGCCCAGCAAGGCCGAGGGTGTGTGGACCACACACGGCGACTTGGCGCTGCCGCTGCTCACCACGGAACGCGAGCTGGCCGAGGGCGACGTGCTGTGGACCGACGTCAGCATCACCTATCAGGGCTACTGTTCGGACTTCGGGCGCACCTGGATCGTCGGCCGCGATCCGTCACCCCGTCAACAGGCGCAGTTCGACAAGTGGTTCGAGATCATGAGCGCGGTTCTGGGTGTCGCCAAGGCCGGTGCCGCCGCGGCGGATCTGGGGCGCGCCGCCATCAAGGCCAACGGTGGCACCAAGCCGTGGCTGCCGCACTTCTACCTGGGCCACGGAATCGGCGTCAATGCCGCCGAAATGCCCATGATAGGAACCGATCTCGGCCAGGAGTTCGACGAGAATTTCGTTTTGCAATCCGGGATGGTGCTGGTGCTGGAGCCCGTCGTCTGGGAGGACGGCACCGGCGGCTATCGCAGCGAAGAGGTCCTGGTGATCACCGAGGAAGGTTGGATCCGTTTGACCGACTACCCCTATGACCCTTATGGCAACTGAAGTCCTGCCTGACGAGCGCACGCTGCGCCTGGGCCGCCGCCGCCGGGCGCTGGCCCAGATGGCCGCACACGATCTCGACGTCCTGGTCCTCGGCCGGCAAGCCAATGTCCGGTATGTCACCGGGGCGCCGCAACTGTGGGTCGCCGGCACCCGGCCCTTCGGCCCGACCTGCGTGCTGGTGCGCGAAACCGGCGCCGTCCACCTCCTGAGCACCTGGGACGAGGGCGTTCCGGAAGACATCCCTCACGAAAACCTCTACGGCATCTCGTGGAATCCGATGAACACCATGTCGGCGCTGCAGCGCATCGACGGCGCGGCGAGCGCGCGGCGCGTCGGAACCGACGCCCTCTCACCAGTTTTCGCCCAGTTGCTGCCGACCGCGTTTCCCAACGCCCAGCTTGTCGACGGCGAGCTGGCCATGCGGGCGGCACGCCGCATCAAGACGGACGAGGAGATAGCGGCCATCCGGGAATCCGTCGCGGTGGCCGAGTCGGCCCTGGCAGCCGCGGTATCCGAGTTGCGGCCGGGGGTGACCGAGCAGGCGCTGGCCGGCGTCCTGCTGGAGGCATCCGCGGCCGGCGGGGTCAGCACCCCGTCGAATCAGGATGTCGCATGGGTGACTTCACGCAAGCATCCATGGCGGCGGGCCGACGACGGTAATCGGAACGACGGCCGTATCCAGGACGGCGATCTGGTGGCCTTCTCCGCCGGCGTCCTGGCCGGGGGCTACGTCGGTGAGGTCGGCCGGACCTGGCCCGCCGACACCAGGCACGCGCCCAACGGGGCCGCCGCCCTGCAGCGGCGCTGGGAGAGCCTGTGGGGCAAGCTGATCGGTGCCTGTCGGCCCGGGGCGGGCGCGGGCCAACTGCTCGCCGCCTACCACGCCGCCGGCGAGCCCGAGCCGCCGATGCCGGTGGCCCGCGGCCTGGGCATGGGGTTCGACCCGCCCGTCGTCTCCAAGCATCTGCCCGCGACCGCGGCCGGCGAACGCCTCGAGCCCGGGATGGTGCTGGCCGTCACCGGTTATGTATGGGAAGAGGGAGTCGGCGCTGTCTTCGGGCGAGAGGCGGTCCTGATCACCGCCGACGACCCCGAGGTGCTCACCGGTAGCCCGTTCTGGCAACCCTAGCCATGAACGAGCCCTCCGAGCCCGCGGCCGAAGAGATCATCCGGTATGACAAGGACGCCACGACGCGGATCGCCACGATCACGTTCGACCGCCCGGACTATCTCAACGCGCCGACGATCGCCGCGCGGGTGCGTTACGCAGACTTGTTGCACCGGGCCAACATCGACGACGACGTCAAGGTTCTGGTGGTCCGCGGTGCCGGCGACGACCTGGGCTCGGGTGCGGATCTCACCGAGGCCATGCGGATGCGCGACGCGGCGGACCAGGGTCCGCGGCTCGCCGAATACCGGATCGGCGCTGACGAAGTCCGATACCCGCCGCAGGGGTCGTTTCGTAACGGTGCCACGCTCGGCCAGTGGTATGCCAACCCGAACTCGGGCATTCGCGGCCTGCAGGACTTCAAGAAGATCAGCATCCTCGAGGCCAAGGGTTACTGCTACGGCTGGCATTTCTACCAGGCCGCCGATGCCGACCTGGTGATCTCCAGCGACGACGCGCTGTTCGGGCACCCGTCGTTCCGGTATTACGGTTGGGGGCCCCGCATGTGGTGGTGGGCGCAGACCATGGGCATCCGCAAGTTTCAGGAGATGGTGTTCACCGGACGGGCTTTCACCGCCGCGGAGATGTATGACTGCAACTTCCTCAACAGCGTGGTGCCGCGGGCTGAACTCGAGGCCGAGGTGGACAAGTACGCGCTCGCCTGTGCCAGTAACCGCCCCACGGACACGGTCTTCATGCAGAAGGTCTTCTTCGAAATCATGAAGCAGTTCCAGGGCGAATATCTGGGCAGCATGCTCAGCGGCGTGTTCGAGTCAATGGGAGGCAGCGTCCGCCCGGACGCCGGCGATGAGTTGATGCTCGGCGACGCGATGAAGCGGGGCCTGGGTGACGCGGTCAAGGACAACGACGTCAAGTTTCCCGCCGAATGGCGGCTGAGCAAGAAGGCCCGCAAGAAGGCGCGAGCCGACAAGAACAGCAACGCGAAGAGAAAGAAGCAGTGACGCAACGTCGCGTCGAACCGCCGCTTGACGGCTATACCGTGATCGACCTGTCCACCGGTATAGCCGGCGCCTACTGCACCAAGTTGCTTGCCGACGGCGGTGCCCACGTCGTGAAAGTGGAATGCCCGCAGGGTGACTCGCTGCGCGCATGGTCGGCCTCGGGCGCCACCATCCCGGCCGGCGGTGACGGCGCGCTGTTCAGCTTCCTGGCCGGGGCGAAACACAGTGTCGTCGCCGATCCCGCCGCCGACGACGACGTCGAACTGGTGAACCGGCTGCTGGCCGCCGCGGATGCGGTGGTGTGGTCCGCCGGCTCCGAAGTGGTCGAACACCCGAACTTTTCGCCGCGCGCCATCCACGCCGGGCACCCACATCTGACGGTCACCGCGATCACGCCGTTCGGCCTGGAGGGCCCGTGGCGCGACCGCGCGGCGACCGAGTTCACGCTGCAGGCGTGGTCGGGAGGAATCGTCGGGCTGGGCCGCGGCGAGCAGGAGCGTCCGCCCGTCTTCGTCGGCGGTCAGGTCGGCGAATACCTGGCCGGCGTCTACGCGAGCGTGGCCACCCTGGCGTCCCGGTGGCGCCGAATCGACGGCGGGGCAGGAGAACTGCTGGACCTGTCGATGCTCGAGACGCAGATCCTGTGCCTCACCTATTACCCGGTCTCCTACTTCGAAGTGCTCGGCCGACCGTGGCGAGACATGCGGCGGCCGACCATTCCTGGAGTGGCTCAGGCCAAGGATGGCCTGGTCGACCTCGGGTGTGGGACCGCGCAGCAGTGGTTCGACCTGTGCGCGATGGTGGGCCGCCCGGAGTGGATCGATGAGGAATCGCCGCTGTCGATCACCGAGCAGGCGAACATCCACGCCGAGGAGATCTTTGCCTGGCTGGCCGACACCCCGGTCGACGAAATCCGGGAACTGGCTTCCGCATTCCGCATCCCCAACGCGCCCGTCGCCAACGGCGCCAACGTGACGTCGTTCGACCAGTTCGTGGCGCGCGATTCGTTCGTGTGCAATCCGCGCGACGGCTTCCAGCAGCCCAGCCACCCGTACCGCATGCGGCCCGCGCAGCTACGCCAACCGGAGCCGGCGCCGCGGCTGGGCGAGCACACCGAGCGCTACCGCACCGCGCTTCTCCCGGCGCGGCCCGCGCCGAGTGGGGTCGCGAAACGGCTGCCCCTCAGCGGTATTCGAGTGCTGGACATGACGACGTTCTGGGCCGGTCCCTGCTGCACGCATGCGCTGGCCCTGCTCGGCGCCGAGGTCATTCACGTCGAGTCGACCCGCCGGCCCGACGGCACGCGGATGATCGCCGGCATACCGATCACCGAGGACCGGTGGTGGGAGAAGTCTCCGATCTTCGAGGCCCTCAACACCAACAAGAAAGGCCTCACCCTGGACCTGCAGAGTCCGCGAGGCCGGGAACTGCTGCGCGAGCTCATCGCAACGTCCGACGTGCTCGTGGAAAACTTTACGCCGCGCGTGCTGGACCAGATCGGCCTGGATTTCCCGACCGCCCAGTCGATTCGACCGGACATCGTGATGGTGCGGATGCCGGGCTTCGGCCTGGAGGGACCCTGGCGTGACAACCCGGCATTCGCCTACGTCATCGAATCGGCCTCCGGGGTGAGTTGGCTCACCGGCTATCCCGATCGCACGCCGTATGACCCGTATTCGATCGGAGATCCTAACGCGGGCGTGCATGCACTCAACGCGATACTGCTGGCGCTCGAGCACCGGCGCCGCACGGGCGAGGGCGTGTTCGTCGAAGCGGCGATGGTCGATGCCGCGCTCAACATCGCCGCCGAGCAGGTCATCGAGTACTCGGCGTACGGCGCGCTGCTGGCGCGCGCCGGCAACCGGGGACCCACCGCCGCGCCGCAGAACCTGTATCTGAGCGCCGACATCGACGAATTCGGCCGCCTCGACAGCTGGGTCGCCATCGCCGTGGCCACCGACGAGCAGTGGGCCAGTCTGGCCCGGGCGATCGGGTCACCCTCTTGGGCAACCGATTCCGCGCTTTCGACCCAGGCGGGCCGGCGCCTGCACCACGACCGAATCGACGGCCAGCTCGCCGCCTGGTGCGAGCGCCGCAGCCGCGACGAAATCGTCACAACCCTGTGGGACGCCGGAGTGCCGGTGGCCAAGGTCATGCAACCGCACCGGCAACCCGAGCTGGCACAGTTGGCCTTCCGGGATTTCTTCGAAGTTGTCGACCATCCCGTCAACGGCCCGGCTAGGCTCAGCACCGTGCCGATGAGGTTCTCGACCGGTCCCCACAAGTTCCACACCGCGCATGCGCCGTTGCTGGGGCAACACAACCACGAACTGCTGTCCCGACTGGGCCTGTCCGATTCGCAGATCGCCGAGCTGGAAGCCGACGGCGTGATCGGCAGTGCACCGGCGATGCACGCGCGGAGCTGATCGACGATGACGATCGACCCCTCGAACATCCTGCTCACCGACCGCGTCGCCGTGGTGACCGGTGGGGGAGCGGGCATCGGTCGCGGGATCGCCGCCGGCATGGCCGCATTCGGTGCGCGGGTGGCGATCTGGGAGCGTGACCCGCAGACCTGTGCGCAAGCGTCCGAAGCCATCGGGGCCCTGGGAATCGTCACCGACGTCCGAGACGGCAACCAGGTCGACGCCGCCCTGGAACGCACCAGCGCCGAGCTGGGCACGCCGACGATCCTGGTGAACAATGCCGGCGGGGTGTTCTCCTCGCGCCTGCTGGACACCAGCGAAAACGGCTGGGACGCACTGTATAAGGCGAACCTGCGCCACGTGCTGCTCTGCACCCAGCGAGTTGCCCGGCAGCTGGTTGCCGCGGGCGTTGGCGGCAGCGTCATCTCGGTGACGTCGATCGAAGGCGTCCGAGCCGCACCGGGCTATGCCGCCTACGCCGCTGCCAAAGCGGGGGTGATCAACTACACCAAGACCGCGGCCCTGGAGTTGGCGCCGCACGGCATCCGGGTCAACGCGATAGCGCCCGACATCACGCTCACCGAGGGCCTGGCGGCGCTCAACAGCGACGATGCGGCGGCGGCCATGGCGGACATCGTGCCGCTGGGCCGCCCCGGCCATGTCGACGAAATCGCCGGCACCGCAGTGTTTCTGGCTTCCGACATGTCGGTCTATCTCACCGGGCAGACGCTGCACGTCGACGGCGGCACCCACGCTGCCAGCGGCTGGTACCACGACCCCCAGACCGGTGACTACCGATTGGGGCCGCCGCCATCGAGCTAGTGGCGGTCGCAAGTGCGGCGAAGCCGGGCGCGGCGGGCCGCCACCATCGAGCTAGTGCGTCCAGCCCTCGGCGGCCTGTTCGTCGAAGGTCCGGTCGATGCGCTCGAACCGGCGGCGGATCGAATCCCGGGCGGCCCCGTGCGGCAGCACGTAGAGGCGGTTGGCCAGGATCGCATTGGCCGTCAACCGCGCGACGTCGTCCGCGCTGACCGCCTCGTCCTGCGTCGGCAGTGTCCCGAACGCCCCCTCGGGTGATGCAGACAGCCCATAGTCCGCGCCGCGAATCCGTTCGGAGTTGGAGACCAGCTTGGTCTCGACCACCATCGGGCACAGCACCGACACCCCGATGCCGTTGGGCTTGAGCTCGCGGGCGAGCGTTTCGGCGAGTCCTACGACGCCGTACTTGGCAACGCCGTAGGTCCCCAGGCCGTTGTTGGGCACCAGCCCGGCGAAGGACGCGGTGAATGCGATGTGCCCACCCTTGCCTTGATCGAGCAGCCTCGGCACGAACGCCTCGACGGCATGGATCGAACCCCACAGGTCGATGTCGATCACCCAGCGCCAGTCGTCGTGGCTCGTCTGGGCCATCGGCCCCGCGACGACGATGCCGGCATTGCTGAACAGGACATCGACCTGGCCGAGCAACCGGAAGGACTCCTCCGCGAGGTGCGCCATCTCCTCGAGGTGCCGGACGTCGCAGACCACGCCGTTTGCGTCGAACCCCTCGCCGCGCAGCCGGTTCACCGCCTGTTCCAGCGCGGGCTGATCGACATCAGACAGCACCACGCGGGCGCCCCGCCGGGCGAATTCGGTGGCGGTGGCCAACCCGATGCCGCTCGCACCGCCGGTGATTACCGCCCCGCGTCCCTCGAAATCGTCCATAGATTCCGAGCGTATTACCCGGGCGGTGGGCGGTGTGAGAGGCGTCATGTAGATAGCCTGCTAACTATTAGGGCACCATATAATTATGGCCGCTGCGACCGCTCGCGAAATCGATCCGCTCGCCCTGGAACACCAGGTGTGCTTCGCGCTCGCGACGACCAACCGGGCGGTGTTGGCGGTGTATCGGCCCCTGCTGGAGCCCCTCGGGCTGACCCACCCGCAATATCTGGTGATGCTGGCGCTGTGGGATCACCGCAAGACGCCCGGGGCCGACCGGTTTCCGTTGTCGGTCAAGCAGATCGCCGCGGCGTTGCAGATGGATTCCGCGACGCTGTCGCCGATGCTCAAGCGCTTGGAGGGGCAAGGGCTGATCACTCGTGCCAAGAATCCGGCCGACGAACGCACCACCGATGTGACGCTCACACAGCGCGGAATCGCGTTGCGGGAGAAGGCACTCGAGATCCCGCCCGCCGTGGTGGCGCGCCTGGGCGTGGAACTGGCCGAGCTCGAGAACCTGCATCAGGTCCTTACCCGAATCAACGCCGCCGCCGTGGCAGCCGGCGCACTGCAATCCTGACTTCACCCCGAGGAGCCATCATGACCGCCGCGAAACCCAATCTCTGGCAGCGCATCGGCTATGCCTACGGGCGGCGACTGCCCGACTCGATGCGTGACTGGGTGGCGCGCGATCTGGCCGGGGAGGGAGCCATCCGCCGGCACATGATCAGGTGGGCCATACCGCCCCTGTTGGTCCTTGCCCCGTTTTGGTTGCTGCCCGCCTCGCTCTACGTGCACACGGAGATGACGGCGCCGCTCTACATTTGGGCGTTGCTGATAACCCTTGCCCTGAACAAGGTCTGGCGCCGCCACCGGTTGGCCGTTCATGGACTGGATCCGAACCTGGTCGACGTGATCAATCGACAAAAACAGGCGCGGATGCACGAGGACTACATCCGCCGCTACGGGCCGCGACCCGAATCGGCCGAATGGCAGTCCAACAGCAGCCCCTTCTAGCGGCTACTTGAGGCAGCTACCCGCATCGATGGGCAGGGTCACGCCGGTGATGTAGCGGGCCTCGTCCGAGGCGAAGAACAGCACCGCGTTGCTGATGTCGATCGGCTCGACCCAGGGGATCGGCAGCGTGTGGAACAGTTGACAGATCGGCGCCATGTCGTCGGGACCCGGGTTTTCCAGGTCGGGACGGAACATCTTGAAGGTGCCGTCGTTGTGCAGCATGGGCGTCTTGACGTGGGTCGGGTGCACGGAGTTGACGCGAATCATGTGCTGTCCCAGCTCAACTCCGAAGGCGCGCATCAGCCCGACGACGCCGTGCTTGGCCGCGACATAGTGGCCGGTGTGGGGGTAGGCCTTGAGCCCGCCGACCGAGCTGGTCAGGATGATCGAACCGCCGTTGCCGCCCGCGATCAGATGCGGCACACCGGCTTTCACGGTTTTCCACACGCCGGCCAGGTTGATGTCGATCATCTCGGTCCAGTCTTCTTCGCTGGTCTTGTCCAACGTTTCGCCGCCGTTGCCGATTCCGGCGTTGGCCACGATGATGTCGAGCCGGCCGAGTTGCTCGACGCCGGTGTCCACCGCCGCCTTGAGTGCGGCATAGTCGCGCACGTCGACTTCGGCCGTGAAGATCCTGCGGTTGTGTCCCTTGACCAGGTCGGCGGTCTCGGCGAGGTCTTCGGGTGTCGATGCCGGGATCGCGGTGTCCAGCACGCCTTCGCGGATCGGCTTGCAGATGTCGATGGCGATGATGTCGGCGCCCTCCTGGGCCAACCGCACCGCGTGGCTGCGGCCCTGACCCCGCGCCGCTCCGGTGACGAAAGCGACTTTGCCCTCAACACGTCCGGTCATGGCTACCTCAACTCCTGACTTGATCGATCGGCACGCCTGCGCCGGAGAACGATGCGTTCGGGACCGCGAGTCTTGCCGCCCTTGAACTCTGTCATTCGGCCGTCGCGGGTGTCAATGACGAATCCGTTTCGGCTATTTGTGGTTCTAGATATTAGAGAATCTCATTCTCACCGGCAAACGGCGTGCGCTATTTGCTCATGGCGAGATGCGGGAACGCGGGGCGTTCGGGTGCTACGCGACGAATCCGCGTGAGCAGAAATCCCATACTTCTTCGGCGGTGATGGGATGCGTCGTCGCGTCGTCGGGCCCACCGCTCGATTGTGCGATGAACATCACCGTCTGCATGGTCATGGCGGCCACCCGCTTGGGGTTGATGGTGGTGCGCAGCTTGCCGGCATCATGCGCCGCGTCCATCAGTTCAGTCAGCAACGCGAGCAGCGGTGCATGGGCGATCTTGACCTCGGCCGGGTGGGTGACAAGCAGTCGAGGAGCAAAGTCGGTGAACAGCGGGCGCTTGGCCGTCGGGTCCGGGCGGGACGCTTCGTACAGGAGCTGCACGGCGACCTGCAGCCGCTCCAGCGGATCGGCCTGGTTCTCGGTGGCCGCGCGGATCTGGTCGGCCGACCGGCTCAGTGCGTCCTCGAACAGCGCCAGCAGCAACTCGTGCTTGCCGTCGAATTGCAGGTAGAAGCTGCGCAACGACTGGCGGGAGCGGTCCACGACCTCCTGCACGGTAAAGTCCGTGCTGCCCTTTTCGATGATGATGGCCTGGGCGGCGTCGAGGAAGCGCTGAACGCGCTGCGCCGCACGCAATTTCGCCGTCTTGATCGACCGCTCGACCGCACGCTGCTTCCAGGCCGGCTCTTCGCTTGGATTGGTCACGGCCGACTCAGGTGATTGCCGCGCGGGGAGAACATGGTTGGACTCTACCGGAGAACGCCGTGACATCGCTGCGCTCGACCCCCTCACGGATCACGTGTCGGAGATTGTAACTTTCTTACCACGAGAATACTATTCTCTTAGACGTGTGTATGGAAGCGTAATCGCAAGAGTGAACCGCTTCGTCGGCGGAAACCTTGATCTACCGACGTATGGGAACGCTCAGGAGCAACCCGGGAAGTGCCGTGCAGCTGACGTTTGACGCCGACGTGGAGGCGTTCCGAGCCGAGTTCGTGGCTTTCCTCGACGCACACCTGCCTTCCGAGGCCGAGGCGTTGGTGCGGCCGCAGTCGAGCTCTGACATTCCGGAGTGGGCCCGCCGGTGGCAACGCCTGCTGTTCGACAACGGCTGGCTACAACCCGGCAACCCGCCGGAGTTCGGCGGACGCAACGCGACGCTGCTGCAGCAGTACGTGTACTCCGAAGAGTTGTCGCGCCGGCGGATCTATCAAAGTTTCAATCCCCAGGGCGTCGGGATCATCGCGGCGTCGTTGTTGTCGTTCGGGACGCCCGAACAGAAGCAGCGGTGGGCGGTGTCGATCCTGCGCGCGGAAATCACCGCGTCGCTGGGAATGAGCGAGCCCGGCGCGGGATCGGATCTCGCTTCGCTGAAGACGCGCGCGGTGCGCCACTCCGATTCGCAAGGCGACTGCTTCATCGTCAACGGGCAGAAGGTGTGGACATCGGGCGCCCATCACGCCGATGTGTTGCTGACATTCGTGCGCACCGATCCGGATGCGCCAAAACACAAGGGGATCAGCGCTTTACTGATCCCCACCGACACCCCCGGTGTGGTTCGGAGGCCGTTCGCCTCGATGGGTGACATCGAAGACGTCGACTTCAACGAGGTCTTCTTCACCGATGCCCGGGTGCCGGCCGAGAACCTGGTGGGGGAGCTCAACGGCGGCTGGCGCGTCGCGACCGGTTCGCTCGGCCACGAACGCGCGATGCTGTGGCTGGACTACGCGGACATGCTGCACGCGATGACCGTCGAGTCGAGCCCCTCGGGGCCGGTGCAGCGGGACAGCTACGCGACGCTGGTGATGGATTTCTACGCGATGCGGCTACTGGGGTCGGCGACGCTCGCCAAAGCCGCGCGTGGCGAAGAGGACGTGCCCGCCCAGTCGGTGCTCAAGTTGCTCGGCTCGGAGGCGATGCAACGCGCCTGCGAGGACGCGCTGGCCGCCAAGGACGGCGAGGGACTGGCCTTGCGCGGAGTCACCGCCCCGTTCGCCCCGCTCAACCTGGACAGCCACTACGGCAGCTGGTTCGACCGGTACGCGCGCACCTTCGCCGCGACCATCGCCGGTGGTACGTCGGAGATTCAGCGCAACATCATCGCCGAACGTGTGCTCGGGTTACCGCGCAATTGATCTGCGCGTCAATGGTTTCGGGCGTCCAGGTGGGCGTAGTAGCCGATGGCGACAAGACCCGCAACTATCGCAACCGTCCCTAGAACCATCCCGGCCAGAGCGGTTCGGCGGTTGTTCGCCTGGCCGCGGACCACCCTTCGTCGGGCGATGTCGCCGGTCACCACGGCCGCGATGCCGAAGGGCACCCCGAGCAGCAGCCAGCAGGTGATGAGTCCGACCAGGCCCAGGAGCACCGAGGCGACCCCGAACTGGTTCTGTGGTCCTTGCGGCTGACTCATTGCGTCCCACCTCCCAGGGCTCATGGCGGGGCCGACGTCCGCTCCGACGCCGAGCCACCAGGTGGCCCCCGCGAAGCATCTCATGCTCCGCGCACGGCGCCTGGGTGTGGGCGCGCCGCGTTACAGCTGCGCGAGCCGGGGCGCCGAGCCGGCAGCCACGACCGCCTTTCCGGCCTGACGGGTGAGTTCTTTCGAACTACCCAGCAGTCCGTCGAGGATCAACGACCGCTTGATGTGGTGGTGCAGCGGGTGTTCGGCGGTGAAGCCGATACCGCCGAGCACCTGCTGACAGTGACGCGCGGTGATGAGCGCCGCCTGGCCGGCCGCGGCCTTGGCCAGCAGCGAAGCAAGCCCCTGCGGGTCGTCGCAATCCGTGGCGGCCTGCAGTGTCGCCTCGGCACCCTCGATCGCGACCAGCGCCTCGGCCAGTCGATGCCGGATCGCCTGGAACGAACTGATGTGCCGACCGAACTGGACCCGGTCGACAGCGTGCTGACGAGCCAGTGACAGCATGGCGCGGCTGGTGCCGACCAGCCACCACCCGAGAGCCCGCCAACCCGCGTACAGCGCGGCTGGCGGCAACGAATCATCGTGAGGCACACGGTGTATCGGCAACAGCTCGTCGATCGCCGAGTCGGCATGGTCACGGCGCTCCCACAGCACCCAGGTGCCACCGGCGAACGGCAGCGGCAGGGTTCCCCCGGGCGCGTCCCCCGCCGCGCGCAGCACCACGTCGTTGAGCACGGGTGCGTGGGCACCGGTCTCACCGAGCAGCTTGAACACCAGAGGTATTGCGATGTCGGGCATTTCGTCGAGCATGTCGCGCCAGCCGAGCTCGGTCAGCGCCGCGTCGAGCTTGGCTCCCGAGGCGGCCGTCATCGTCGTCCGCAACGACTCCGCAAGCAGGCGAAGCGATTCGGGATCGGACTCGATGTCCGTCGGAGGGGTCACGGTCACTCCTTCCCGAGGTCGAGTAGCCGGCGGGCGATGATATTGCGCTGGATCTCGGCGGTGCCGCCGTAGATCGTCGCGGCGCGCGAATACAGATATTCCGAACGCCACGGCGTGTCTTCGAGCTCCAGCGTTCCCGGCAACACGTCGCGGACGGTGTCGTAGAGTCGCTGCTCCGCGGAGGCCAGCAGCACCTTGTCGATGGAGGTGTCCGGCCCCAGCCGGGCCCCGTCGCGCATGCGGTGCTGGGTGGCACGCGATCGGCAGCGCAACGTATGAAGAGCCAGATAGGCTCCGCCGAGCGCGGATTCGTCGGGGTCCCCGTTTTCTGACGCCGCGGTGATCAAGTCGTCGAAACGTGAATAGAGGTAGGCGATTCGCTGCCAGAAGCAGGCGGAGCGTTCGTAGGGCAGCAGGTCCATGGCCAGTCGCCAGCCGTCCCCGGGCTTGCCCAGCATCCGGCTGGCCGGAATCACCACGTCGTCGTAGTACACCTCGCAGAATTCGTCGACGCCGTGCATCGTGCGCAGCGGGCGGACGGTGATGCCGGGGGTGTCGAGGTCGACGAAGAACGCGGTGATCCCGTCGTGGCCGGGCGCGGTGCGGGTGAGCAGGACGCACCGGGTGGAGAACTGCGCGAAGCTGGTCCAGACCTTTTGTCCGTTGACGATCCAGTTATCGCCTTGCTGCGTCGCGCGGGTGGTCAGCGACGCCAGGTCACTGCCCGACCCCGGCTCGGAAAAGCCTTGGCACCATTGCTCTTCCCCGCTGAGTAGCCGCGGCACCATTTCCTTGGCGAGCTCCACGGGCGCGTAATCGATCATCGTGGGGGCGAGGACCTCGAGCATCGAATAGGGGCCGGGTTCGGCCAGGCGCCGACCAACCACCTCTTCGCCGACGATCGCGCGCAGCACTGCCGGGCCGCCCAGCCCACCGACCTCGACCGGCCAGCCGAACCGCATCCAATCGGCGTCGTAGAGCGCGCGGCTGACCCGGGCGAACTGCCGCATGTGCCCCTGCAGCGAGTGGTCGGGCTCGGGGGTCAGATCGTTGTCGTCGAGCCACGCGCGCAGGTCGGTCCGGAACTGCTCGACATTCACTTCGATTGGTCGGCTCCTTAAGTCGCTGCCTGGGCCGCGGAGTCACCGGCGGGACGGCCGATGGCGTGCGGGCGCCCGGAGTCGTGCACCCCGCTGCGGCGGATGAAGGTCATGGCGCGCGTCTTCAGTCGCCACCCGTCAGCGGTCCGCAGATAGGTGTCGCGGTAGTAACCGATCCGCATGTCGTGAGTGGCATGGTCGATGAAGCACAGCGGTTGGGTGCCGGTGGCCGCATCCCCATTAAGGTCGACCACCGCGGTTCCGGTGAGGAACAAGCCCTTTGGGGCCGCGGCCACCAATTCCGGAAATCGGCTCAGGCTGTAGGTCTCGCCGAAGGCGCTGTAGGTGCCGTCGGGAGTGAAGACGGCGACCAGACCTTCGATGTCCTCCTGGGTGATAGTGACCGCGTAGCGGCCGAGCAGCTGCTGGATCTCGACCAGGTCATCAGTTCGGGTTGGGCCGCTTTTAGGCTGATCGGGCGTCGACATAGACCTTGCCGCCTTTCATGACGAAGCTGACGCGCTGGGTAACCGTGATGTCTTCCAACGGGTTTCCCGGTACCGCGATGATATCCGCGAGCTGGCCCGCCGCGAGGCGCCCCCGGTCGGTCGAGTTGATCAGCTCGGCCGCGGTGATGGTGGCGGCCCGCAACACCGCCAGCGGCGGCATGCCCCATTCCACCAGCGTGACAAGCTCGTCGGCATTCTTGCCGTGCGGGATTGCCGGGGCGTCGGTGCCGACCGCGATTTTCACCCCGGCCTCGTAGGCGGCCT
The DNA here is from genome assembly GCF_001672995.1 of Mycobacterium sp. 1482292.6. Taxonomy (NCBI): domain Bacteria; kingdom Bacillati; phylum Actinomycetota; class Actinomycetes; order Mycobacteriales; family Mycobacteriaceae; genus Mycobacterium; species Mycobacterium sp. 1482292.6. Next base: position 133,858 of record NZ_LZKV01000099.1, read on the forward strand.
TGATCGAGGTCTCGGCCTTGGGGAACATCTCGGCCGCCTTGTCCTGCAGGGCTTTCGGGGCGCGTGACACGTCCATCGCCTGGGCGAGCCTGCGGGTGGTCACCAGGAACCTGTCGTTGTCGACCAGCATCTGGATGGCCTCGTCGTCCATCAGGAACCCGTGCTCGATGCAGTCGATACCGCACGCGACCGCGTGCTTGACGGCTTCCGCGCCGTGCGTGTGGGCGGCGACACGCAGTCCACGGCGGTGCGCCTCGTCGACGATCGCGCGCAGTTCCTCGTCCGAGTAGTGTTGCGCCCCAGCCTCACCGGTCAACGACATGACACCGCCGGAAACGCACACCTTGATCAATTCGGCGCCGTGCTTGATCTGGTAGCGCACCGCCTTGCGGATCTCGTCGACCCCGTTGGCGATGCCCTCTTCGATCGTGAGCTCGAGTGCGCCCGGCATGAATGCGGCGAACATCGTCGGGTCAAGGTGCCCGCCGGTGGGCGTGATCGCGTGGCCGGCGGGGACGATTCGGGGCCCCTCGATCCAGCCCGCGTCGATGGCCTTGGCCAGGGCGACGTCGAGCAGGTAGCCGCCGGTCTTGACGAACAATCCCAGGTTGCGCACGGTGGTGAAACCGGCGCGCAGCGTGCGCCGGGCGTTGCCGACAGCGCGCAGCACCCGCGTCGGCGGGTCGTCTTGCACCTGGGACAGCCCGGGCGTCTCCCCGCGCCCGCCCATCAGGAGGTTGACCTCCATGTCCATCAGGCCCGGCAACAGAACTTGGTCGCCCAGCTCGATGATTTCGCCTTCGGGGTCGCCCCCCACGCCGACGATCCGGTCGTCCTGGATCTTCAGGATGCCGGGCCGGATGATCTCGCCGCCGTCAACGTCGAGCAGCCCCGCGGCCTTGAGCGTCAGCACCTGCTAGATCACCGGTTCCCGGATCACTTCAACCCACGCCGCGCCGCTGTCCGGCACGCGCGGCTGCTTCCACGCCTCGATGGGGAAGGACACCATGACGAGCGACTGCATCATGTGCATCAACGTCTTTGCGTCCTCCGGCAGGTCGTCCAAGGGAAACTTGTCGCAGTAGGCGATGACGTCGTTCAGCATCGGGAAAGCGACGTCGTAGAACTCCTGCATCTGGGCCATCGTCGAGGCCAACCGCTTGGCGTAGCGCTCGGGCTCGGTGGCCAGGTCCCACTCCAAAAAGGGCTCGAGGGCGGCGAATTCAGACGGTAGCGCCATTGCGCTGGTACTCCTTGACGTAGTTGGCGGTCGTGTGGTGCAGGTGTCGGATCAAGACTTCCTGGTCGCAGAGCAGGAACTCCTTGACGGCCCGGGTGCCGATCATGGTCTGGGTCGCTTCCAGGGTGTTGGCGTCCTGCAGCGCGTACTCCTTGAACGTCACGGCGGCCAACTCCTGGGCCAGGCGTTCCCGCGCATTGCGCGGCGGCACGAAATACAGCGACGACTCGAAGATGTGCTTGTCCACCGCGGTCGGCCAGTAGTGGTAGGTCAAATACCAGCCCGGCTCCCAGATCAGCAGCATGAAGTTCGGGTAGAACAGCCACGAGTCGATGCCCCACTGCGGCACCCGCTTCACGTTGACGCCCGGTGGCAGCTCCATGTTCTGGATGATCTCCGGCTTGTCCCACGGACCGAACAACCCGCTGCGCAACACCTGGTCCATCGGCTTGACCATCGACATGTCCGGGGGAGGTGCCTGACCGCCCCAGGTCGACTGCAGGTTGTGCGGGCCGGCCAGCTCGTAGTGCAACGCCTCGTAGCCGAACTTCTGGATCTTGGCGGCTTCTTCCTTGGTGTACTGACCCTGGTGCAGGATCGGCGCGTGGTAGAACTCGACGAACGCGTCGATGAACAGCTTCCAGTTGCTGCCGACCTCCGCCCGGTAGGAGTAGGTCTCGGTCATCTCGCCGAACGGGTAGCCCTCGATGCTCTTGGCCAGCGGTCCGAGGTAGTCGGTGAGCGGCGCCGCGTTGTCGTCGAAGTTGATGAAGATGAAGCCTTCCCACACCTCGCAGCGAACCGGCGCCAGGCCGAAGTTGCTCTTGTCGAGGTCGAAGAACTCTTCTTCCTGTTGAACGAAGGTCAGATCGCCGTCGAGGCTGTAGCGCCAGGCGTGGTACTTGCAGGTGAACTGCCGGCAGGTGCCGGAGGTCTCCTCGTTGGGAAAGTCGTTCCACACCAACTTGTTTCCGCGGTGGCGGCAGACATTGTGGTACGCCTTGACGGACCCGTCCTTGGTCTTGGTGATGATCACCGACGTGCCCTTGCCGGCGGAGGGTAGTTCCCTGGTGAAGTAGCTGCCGGTGCGGGGCAGGCGCTCGACGCGACCGACGTTGAGCCAGGTCTTCCTGAACACGGCGTCACGTTCGGCCTCGAAGAACGCGGGGTCGATCGAGTCGGTGTAGTCGACCGGCGCGGTCCCCAACTCGGGGTAGTTTTCTGTCCAGCTGCCGGCGGCTGGCTTCGGGAAGTGCGGCAACGTTCTTACTCCTCTTATTCGACGTTGTTAGCGGCTGTGGTGGCGTGTTCGGGTTGGATGCCAAAACTGTTGAAGGCCATGGCCAGCAGGGCGTAGCAGCCGACTGTGAAGACGAAGTCCATCCGTTGCTGGTCGTCGAGGCGCTCGCCCAGTGCCGCCCAGGTCTGGTCCGACAGCTCCGACTTCTCATCGAGCTCGTCGACGCCAGTGATCACGACCTGGTCGAACGCGTCGGCGGCCTCGCCGCGCTTCAAGGCCGCGATCTGGTCGTCGGTGATTCCTTCTTCTTTGGCCATTCGCTCGTGGTGTGACCACTCGTAGGCGCACCGCCGGCGATGGGCCACCCGCAGGATGGCCAGTTCGCGGATGCGGGCCGGCAGTGTGGACGACACCAGGAGGTGGACGTTGAACCGCAGAAACGCCTTGGCTAGCGCCGGATGATGGGCAAGCGTGGACAGCGCGTTGTTGCTGTCCGCCTCACGCATCGCCGAGAGGGCCTGCCGGGTCGCCTCGTCCCACTGGTCGGCGGGCAGCGGCTGCAAGCGCATTGGCAGTGTCCTCTCGGTGAAAGAGAATCATATTCTCATTTGCAACTAACAGACTGGCACGAAACGCGCGTCCGGTCAATGCCGGCGTGCCGCTCGAGGACAGGTCCACCCATCGCCCTGGCGCACGTCGCGACCGGGCGGCCGCCCGCGTCGACAGGGCGGCCACCGGCCCCCGTTCCGCCACGCCAACCCGGTCCTACCTCACGGCATGGCTGCGCCGTGGAAGGGCGCTGGGCCTGCACGTTCGGCTGCTGGTCAGAAGGTTGCGGCGGCGCCGAGCAACCGCTGGATGTTGATTCTCGCCTGGCGAGAAGATAGTTTTCAGTTTAGTGATCTTGGCACGGGCAGCGATTCGCCGAGGCTCTAATCGATCCGGTGGATCCGATGAAAGGGACGGCCATGAACAAAGAAGACATGATTCTGATCAGCGTCGACGACCACACCGTCGAGCCGCCGGACATGTTCAAGAACCACCTGCCGAAGAAGTATCAGGACGATGCGCCCCGGCTCGTGCACAACGCCGACGGATCGGACATGTGGAAGTTCCGCGACACCGTCATCCCCAACGTCGCGCTCAACGCGGTGGCCGGGAGGCCCAAGGAGGAGTACGGCATCGAGCCGACGGGGCTCGACGAGATCCGGCCCGGTTGTTACAACGTCGACGAGCGCGTCAAGGACATGAACGCCGGCGGCATCCTGGCGTCGATCTGCTTCCCGTCCTTCCCCGGTTTCGCCGGAAGGCTGTTCGCCACCGACGACAACGACTTCTCGATCGCACTGGTGCAGGCCTACAACGACTGGCACATCGAAGAGTGGTGCGGTGCCTACCCGGCGCGATTCATCCCGATGGCGATCCCGGTGATCTGGGATGCCGAGGCGTGCGCGGCCGAAGTGCGGCGGGTCGCCAAAAAGGGCGTGCACGCCTTGACCTTCACCGAGAACCCGGCCGCGATGGGCTACCCCAGCTTCCACGACGACTACTGGGCCCCGCTGTGGAAGGCGCTGTGCGACACCGGCACCGTGATGAACGTGCACATCGGTTCCTCGGGACGGTTGGCCATCACCGCGCCCGACGCCCCCATGGACGTGATGATCACGCTGCAGCCGATGAACATCGTGCAGGCCGCCGCCGATCTGTTGTGGTCCAAGCCTATAAAGGAATACCCCGACCTCAAGATCGCGCTGTCGGAGGGCGGCACCGGCTGGATCCCCTACTTCCTCGAGCGCGCGGACCGCACCTTCGAGATGCACTCCGCCTGGACGCACCAGGACTTCAAGGGCAAGCTGCCCAGCGAGGTGTTCCGCGACCACTTCCTGACCTGCTTCATCAGCGACAAGGTCGGCGTGGCGCTGCGCAACATGATCGGCATCGACAACATCTGCTGGGAAGCCGACTACCCGCACAGCGACTCGATGTGGCCGGGTGCGCCCGAAGAGCTGTGGGATGTGTTGTCCCTCAACAACGTTCCCGATGACGAGATCAACCGGATGACCCACGAGAACGCCATGCGCTGGTACTCGTTCGACCCATTCACGCACATTTCGCGCGAACAGGCGACCGTCGGTGCACTGCGCAAGGCCGCCGAGGGGCACGATGTGTCCATCAAGGCCAAGGGTCACGACAAGGACGGTCGGGGCGGCTCGTCGTTCGCGGACTTCGCGGCCAACGCGAAAGCCCTTACCGGCAACAAGGACTGAGCACAGTACTGTCGCCGAGCAGACGCAAAAGCACCTAAATCGTCGGCGTGTCGGGTGCTTTTGTGTCTGTTCGCGCTGAGAAGAGGAGACCACCAGTGGGTGGAATGAACTTTGAGCTGACCGAAGATCAGGAACTGATCCGTCGGTCGGTGGCGGAGCTGGCACGGAAATTCGACGACCAATACTGGATGGAGAAGGACCAGGCGCACGAATTTCCGACCGAGTTCTATAAGGCCATCGCCGAGGGCGGCTGGCTGGGCATGACGATCCCGACCGAGTACGGCGGGCATGGCCTGGGGATCACCGAAGCGACGATCCTGCTCGAGGAGGTCGCCAAGTCCGGCGGCGCCATGAACGCGGCCAGTTCGATTCACCTGTCCATCTTCGGCATGCAGCCGGTCGTGGTGCACGGCTCCGACGAGCTCAAGGCCCGCACGTTGCCCGCCGTCGCGACCGGCGAGGTGCACGTCTGCTTCGGTGTCACCGAACCCGGTGCCGGGCTTGACACTTCGCGAATCACCACGTTCGCCAAGCGGGACGGCGATCGCTACATCGTCAACGGTCGCAAGGTCTGGATCTCCAAAGCGATGGAGTCCGACAAGATCCTGCTGCTCACCCGGACGCAGAGCTACGACGAGGTCACCAAGAAGACCGACGGGATGACCCTGTTCCTCACCGATCTCGATCGCAGCCGCGTCGACATCCGCCCCATCCGCAAGATGGGCCGCAACGCCGTCAGCTCCAATGAACTGTTCATCGACAATCTCGAGGTGCCGGTCGAGGACCGAGTGGGCGAGGAAGGCAAGGGCTTTCAGTACATCCTCGACGGTCTCAACCCGGAGCGGATGCTGATCGCGGCCGAGGCGCTCGGCATCGGCCGGGTGGCGCTGGAGAAGGCGGTGAAATACGGCAACGAGCGCGAGGTGTTCGGCCGACCCATCGGCATGAACCAGGGATTGCAGTTCCCACTCGCCGATTCACTGGCCCGGCTCGACGCCGCCGAGCTCATGCTGCGTAAGGCCACCTGGCTCTACGACAATGGCAAACCCTGTGGGCGCGAGGCCAATACGGCAAAGTATCTGTGCGCCGACGCCGGCTTCACCGCCGCCGACCGGGCGCTGCAAACCCACGGCGGCATGGGTTACGCCGAGGAATACCACATCACCCGTTACTTCCGGGAGGCCCGGTTGATGAAGATCGCGCCGGTCAGCCAGGAGATGATTCTGAACTTCCTGGGAGCCAACGTCCTGAAGTTGCCGAGGAGCTATTGACCACGACCGATGACCCCGTGTTGCTGTCGGAGGACCGCGGCGGGGTGCGCACCCTCACGCTCAACCGCCCGCGTCGCAAGAATGCGATCAACCCGGAACTATGGGTCGCCCTGCGGGACGCGCTGGAAGCCGCCGGCCACGATCCCGGCGTGCGCGCACTGGTGATCACCGGCTCCGGCGGCAGTTTCTGTTCCGGCGCGGACATCTCGGCTCCCGAGGACATCCATCCGAAGTACAAGTTGCAGCGGTTGACCGACGTGGCGCTGGCGCTGCACGAGCTGTCGATTCCGACGATCGCCAAGGTGACCGGGGTGGCCGTCGGCGCCGGCTGGAACCTCGCGCTGGGCTGTGATCTGGTGGTGGCCACACCGGAATCGACGTTCTGCCAGATCTTTTCGAAGCGTGGCCTGTCGATCGACCTCGGCGGCTCCTGGCTGTTGCCCAAAATCGTTGGGCTGCAACAGGCCAAGCGGCTCGCGTTGCTGGCGGACACGATCGATGCCGAGGAAGCATGCGCCCTCAACCTGGTGACCTGGGTGGTGTCGGCCGCGGAGATCGACGCGTTCGTCGACGATCTCGCCAACCGGCTGGCGGCCGGCCCGCCGATCGCGCTGGCCCACACCAAGGCGCTACTGAATGAGGGCGCCGACCGCACCCTGCGGGACGCGCTGGCCAGCGAGGCCCGCGCCCAGGGCGTCAACTTCGCGACCGCGGACACGGCGGCGGCCTACGCCGCTTTCGCGCAACGGCGGGAGCCATCGTTTACTGGTCGGTGGGCCCTAGCAAAATCTGGCGGGGAACCACATTCGGGCGACAAGCAATCGGAGTAGGGATATGCGTGAAACAGTCATCGTCGAGGCGGTGCGGACGCCGGTGGGGAAGCGCAACGGCGCCCTGTCCGGCATGCATGCCGCCGACCTGTCCGCGGTCGTCCTGACCGAACTCATCGAGCGCACCGGCATCGGTCCCGAGATCATCGACGACGTGGTCTGGGGTTGCGTGTCCCAGGTGGGCGATCAGTCCAGCAACATCGGCCGCTACGCGGTTCTGGCCGCCGGCTGGCCCGAGACCATCCCCGGCACCACCGTCAACCGAGCCTGTGGGTCCAGCCAGCAGGCGCTGGACTTCGCCGTGCAGGCGGTGATGTCCGGGCAGCAGGATGTCGTCGTGGCCGGCGGGGTCGAGGTCATGAGCCGCGTACCGCTCGGTTCGGCCCGCGCAACCGGTATGCCCTACGGCCCGAAAGTACTTGCCCGCTATGACGATTTCTCCTTCAACCAGGGCCTGTCGGCGGAACTGATCGCCAAGAAATGGGGATTCTCCCGCACCCGCCTCGACGAATTCTCCGTCGAGTCCCACGAGCGCGCGGCCGCGGCCCAGGACAGCGGCGCGTTCACCGAGCAGCTGGTGCCGGTGTTCGTCGAGGGAGCCGACAACAACGTCGTCACCGCCGACGAGGGCGTGCGGCGCGGCAGCACCGTGGAGAAGCTCGGCGCGCTCAAGCCCGCCTTCGCCGAGGACGGGGTGATTCACGCCGGCAATTCGTCGCAGATCTCCGACGGCGCCGCCGCGCTGCTGGTGACCACCGCGGAGCTGGCCGTCGAGCTCGGTTTGACGCCGATGGTGCGCTACCTGGCGGGCGCTGTGACCGGCGCCGATCCGGTGCTGATGCTCACCGGCCCCATCCCCGCGACCGAGAAGGTGCTGGGCAAGGCCGGCGTTGCGCTGGCCGACGTGGGTGTCTTCGAGGTCAACGAGGCCTTCGCGCCGGTTCCGCTGGCATGGCTGGCGGAAACCGGGGCGGACCCGGCCCGGATGAACCCGCTGGGCGGGGCGATCGCGCTGGGGCACCCGCTGGGCGCGTCGGGGGCGGTGTTGATGGCGCGCATGGCCCACCACATGCGCGACAACGGGATTCGCTACGGGCTGCAGACCATGTGCGAAGGCGGCGGCACCGCCAACGCCACGCTGGTCGAGCTGGTGAGCTGACAGCCCCCGAGGCGGGACCCGGCGCGCTGAAAAACCACACCACGTGACCCTTGTCACAGCGGCCAAACTAACCTACTGTGTGTTCACTAGGTTGGTTTTGCTACGTCGGTAGAGAGGACCCTGGTGCCCGTCGCGCGGCGATACGACACGCTTCTCGCTAAGGGGGAGGACCGCAAGCAGCGGATCCTCGACGTCGCCCAACGCCTGCTCACCCGCAACGGCTGGCGCAGCACCACGCTCGCCCAGATCGCCGGTGAGGCCGGGGTGACACCGGCAGGCCTGCTGCATCACTTCGAATCGAAGGAGCAGCTGCTGCACGCGGTGCTCGATGCCCGCGACCTCGACGACGACACCCACGCCGACCGGACCGGGGATCTGTTCGACCAGATCGCCGCGGTCGCGGACCGGTTCCACCGGGCCCCCGAATTGGTGGGGACGTTCACGGTGCTGCTCGTCGAGAACATCCTGCCCGAGGCTCCGCTGCACGACCGCATGCTGGCCAGGCACCGGGCCGCCACCGACATCGTCGCCGAGCTCATCCGTCGCGGTCAGGCCGATGGCCGGTATCGCGAAGACATAGACCCCGCCGTCAAGGCAGTAGAAATCCTCGCCTTCGTCCACGGAATGGAAACCACATGGTTACTCGATCCCTCGATACCGCTGCCCGAGGTGTTCAAGCAGTACGCCGAGACACTGGCGCGGGACTTCGCGCCCCCGAAGAAGCTCGAGACGACATGAGGTACCGGCTCGACGTCGTCGCCACCACCGCGGTCGATGTGGTGCGGTTCGCCGGTGGCTGGATCTTTGACCGGTCGATGGCGGGTTGGGACGTCACTGTGCTCTTGATGGATCTGGCCGACCACCCCGATGACCGGCCGCTGCAAATCATCGGTGCCCAGGTGCTCGACCTCGAAGAGGCGCTGGCGTCGGTGCATTCGCGGCCCCGCCCCCAGGCCCTGGCGGCCGCGGCGGATCTATTCGGCTGCGACGCGCGGGTTCGCCAAGGCGTGCTGCGGGCCCTCGATCAGGGCGCCATGGAGGTCACGCTGTGGGGGGAGGACTGGCCGTCGGAACTCGATGACAGCGTCGGACTGGTGCAACACCAGCTGAGCATGGCGGCGCAGACGTTCAAGGCCCAGGCCCTCGCGGCGGCGGCCGTACCGCACGCCCCCGTCGGCCACGTCGAGACGTTCCGCAGCGGGCTGCTGGCGTGGCCCTCGGTGGCCGCCGACCTGGTTCCCGCCAGCTAGTCGGGCGCGATCAGACCGGCGCGCCACGGTCGGGCGGCCGGCGAATCGCGCGTCTCGAGACGCCCGGCGGGGACCCGTCGTTGACGACCACCACCCCGTGTGAAAATGTAATACTCATCCGCGAGAGGCACATTCTCACTAGCCGAGATTCAAGGAGCAGGAGATGGCGAACGAATTCTCCGAGTTGGACTTCTTTCGCGGCAGCGAGCTCATCGAGAACCCGTACCCCTACTACGAGGCGCTGCGTCAGCGTTGCCCCGTCACCCGGGAAAGCCACCACGACGTCACGATGATCACCGGGTGGGACGAGGCGTGTGCGGTCCTCAACGACGCCGAGACGTGGTCTTCCTGCATCTCGGTGACGGGTCCGTTCCCCGGCTTCCCGGTCCCGATCGAAGGCGACGACATCACCGAGCTGATCGAGCAGCACCGTGACGAACTGCCCTTCAGCGACCAGCTGCCGACGCTCGACCCGCCGACCCACACCAACCACCGCTCGTTGCTGATGCGGCTGATCACCCCGAAGCGCCTCAAAGAGAACGAGGACGCCATGTGGGCGCTCGCCGACCAGGCGCTCGACGACTTCCTGGCCCCCGGCCACGGCGAATGGATCAAGGGCTTCGCGGGCCCGTTCACCCTGCTGGTGATCGCCGACCTGCTGGGCGTGCCGATGGAGGACCGCGACAAGTTCATCAAGGGCATCCGCGAGCACTCGGGTGGCGGCGTCGGGGGCACCGGCAAGGAATCGTTGGCCCACAGCCCGCTGGAATTCCTCTACGGCCTGTTCTCCGATTACGTCCGCGACCGCCGGAGCGAGCCGCGTGACGACGTGCTGACCGGCCTGGCCACCGCCACCTTTCCCGACGGTTCGATCCCGGACGTCGAGGACGTGGCTCGTGTCGCCAGCAACGTGTTCTCGGCGGGACAGGAGACCACCGTGCGGCTGCTCGGCGCGGCCCTGCAGACGCTGGGCGAGCGCCCCGATATCCAGGCGCAGCTGCGCAAGGATCGCAGCCTGATCCCGAATTTCATCGAAGAATCGCTGCGCCACGAGAGCCCGGTCAAGGGCGACTTCCGGATGAACCGGCGGCCGGTCAATGTCGGTGGCGTCGACCTGCCGGCCGGCACTACGGTGATGATCGTGCAGGCCGCGGCCAACCGTGATCCGTGCCGGTTCGAAGAACCCGCCACCTTCGATCCGACGCGCAAGAACGCGCGCCAGCACATCTCGTTCGGGCGTGGTATCCACAGCTGCCCCGGCGCCCCGCTGGCGCGGGCCGAAACCCGGGTGGCGATCGAACGGCTGCTCGACCGCACGACGGATATCAGGATCAACGAGGACGTCCACGGGCCCGCGGATAACCGTCGCTACCAATACGTTCCGACCTACATTCTGCGTGGCCTGACCGAATTGCACCTGGAGTTCACACTGGCATGAAGGTTTGGGTAGACGACCAGCGGTGTCGCGGTCACGGCATGTGTCTCACGCTGTGCCCCGACGTGTTCAGCCTGACCGACGACGGTTACGCCGTAGCGACAGATTCCGATGTCCCGGCGGAATTGGAGTCCGCCGCTCAGGAGGCGATCCAATGCTGTCCCGAGCAGGCGATCAGCGAGAAATAACCATAATTACGGGCGAGTAAGGAGATTCGAGTGGCCAAAGGGTATGTCATCCTCACCGAGGCCATCAAAGACCCGGAAGGCATGAAGGCATACGCTCAAGCCGCCGGATCCGCGATGAGCGGTGCCACCATCCTCGCGGTGGACACCGCGCCCAAAGTCATCGAGGGCGACTGGCACGGCGACCAGACCGTGGTGCTCGAATTCGAGTCGGTGGATGCGGCTCGGGCGTGGTACGAATCCGAGGGCTACCAGAAGGCGGCGAAACTGCGCCAGCAGGCTGCCGACTGCAACGCCGTCATCCTCTCCGGAATCTGATTACTCTCCGACGATCGAGATCGCCTGCCGAGGACACTGACGGACGGCCTCGCGCACGTCCGCCTCGTTCTCCGGGGTGACTTCCTCTTGGTGGACGGTCAACATGTCGTCGTCGCCGAGTTCGAAGATGTCTGGGTTGATGCCCATGCAGACACCGTTGCTCTCGCAGAGTCCCCAATCGACTTCGATCTTCTTCGTCATCGTGGCCCCCTTAACGAAGCACCTTGACGGGCACGTTCTTCCAGCCCGCCACGTTTTGCATGGTCACCCGTTTGCATCCCGCCAAGTCGATCTCGTAGCGCGGCATGAAGTCGAGCAACCGCTCCAGCGCGATCCGGCTTTCCAGGCGGGCCAGCGCGGCGCCCAAGCAGCTGTGGATCCCGTACCCGAGTCCGAGATGCTGCGCCTCGGTGTGATCGCGTTCGATATCGAACGTGTCGGCGTCGGTGAAGGCCTCCGGGTCGCGGTTGGCCGCGGCGCCGCAGAGGAATACGGGTTTGCCCGGCGGGATCACGCCACCGCTGACGTGGGCCTCCTTGAGGGTGTAGCGGACGTTGTATTGCACCGGCCCCTCGTAGCGCAGTAACTCCTCGACCGCCCCGGGGATCTTGTCCCGGTCCTCCTGCAGCTTCTGCCACTGGTCGGGGTGATTGGCGAAGATGACCGCGGCGTTGCCCATCAGCTTGGTGACGGTCTCCGCGCCCGCGCCGCCCAGAAGGGTTGCGAACCCGCAGATCTCGATGTCGTCGAGCTTGCGCAGCTGGCCGTCTTCACCCGGAATTTCGGCGGCGATCAGCCGGCTGATCATGTCGTCCTGCGGATCCTGGCGCCGCTCTTGGACCAGGCTGAAGTAATACATCGCCGTGTCGATGTTGGCCTGCATGCCCGCTTCGCTGACCTCGATCTGTCCCGGTTCACGGTGCAGGCTGGTGTCGATCCAGTGGCGGACCTGCTGGCGGTATTCCTCAGGGACCCCGGCCATCCGGGTGATGACCTCGACCGGGAACGGTCCGGAGAAGTCCTGCACGACGTCGAAGTTATCCGGATCGACCACTCCCAGGTATTTGTCGATCACCTCGATGATCGTCTCCCGCTGCGACTGGATCGCCCGCGGTGTGAACGCCTTGTTGAGCAGGCTGCGCATGTGGCGGTGCTCCGGTGGATCCATGAAGATGATCGACTTCTGCTCGGGCGGCAACCCCTTGCGCACCATCCCCAGGTCGCAGCCGCGCGCTGACGAGTACGTCTCGAAGTCCTTGAACGCGGCCGCGACGTCTTCATGGCGGGTCAGGGCGTAGAAGTCCTCTTGCTCGTCGTAATACAGTGGCGTTTCCTCGCGCATCCGTCGATAGATGTCGAACGGATTGTTGAAGTAGTCCTCGGAGTACGGATCGAAGACGACCTTCGGTTTTGTCACTGCATCCTCCTCAGCGGCGAGGTCGGGCTGAAACCTTTACAGCGGAGTCACTGACTGTAACGCTAACGGTAATACCTTCGTGACGAACCGGAAAGACCAAAACGCTGGCATTTCATGCCCTCTTCGCGACGCCGATGGCCGCGATGACGTCATCCAGCGCGCCCAGACCGCTGCCCAGCGCCTCGGCGCTAGCCCGGGCGGCGGCCACATCCTTCGCCACGAACTCACCGGTCATTTCGATGAACGACGCGATGGAACCGCCGGCCGCGATGAGGTTCAGCGCGTGGCTAGCCGCGCTGCCGTGTCCCAGGGCGGTCAGCAACGTCGACTCCGGCACGCCGAGCCCTTCTCCCAGCCGGACCGACTCGGCCAGCAGCCCGAGCTGCGCAGCGAACAGCGCGTTGTTGACGAGTTTCACCTTCTGGCCGGCGCCGGCCGGCCCGACGTGCAGGACCGGGTCGCCGTAGCAACAAAGCAGCGGTCGCGCTCGGTCAACCGCTTGGTCGGCACCGCCGACGAACAGCGTGAGCCGGCCGGCGGCGATGTCGTGTGGGCCCCCGCTGACCGCGGCGTCGACGACGTCAACGCCGTTGGCGCGCTCGGCAATGGCCGCGATGGTCTTCGGGTTGACGGTGGTGTGCACCACCAGCACCGCGCCGGGCCGCATTGCGGATAGCAATTCGCCGGCCAGGCAGACCTCTCGAACCTGATCGTCGTTGAACACACAGAGCACCACGACGTCGGCTCGGGCACCGGCTTCGGCCGCCTCGCCGACGGTCCGCGCGCCCAGTTGCTCGAGGTCCCGGCGTCTTTCGGCCGTTCGGCCCATGGCCTGGACGTCGTGACCGGCTGCCACCAGACGACCGACCATCGGGCGTCCCATCCGTCCCGCGCCGACGAATCCGACTCTCACCGTGGATGGTCCATCAGGGCCAGCGCCGCGTCGGCCGCATCGAGCACCGCGCCGCCGTCGGCCCCGGCCTGCTCGGCGAGATCGACGACCAGCCGAACATCCTTCTGCAGCAGGCCACCCGCGACCCCAGCCAGCCGATCAAGTCCGCCGATGCCGCCGAGAGCGTTGAGCGCAAAGCTGTTGCCAGAGCTGCGGGAGACCACTTCGGTGAGGCGGTCCGGTTCGACGCCAAGCGCGCTGGCCAGTGACAGCGCGCTGGCCGCCGTGGCCAGGTTGGCGGTGAACAACAGGTTGTTGAGGAGCTTCGTGGTCTGTCCGGAACCCAGCTCGCCGAGGTGAACGACGGGATCGGCATAGGTCTGGAAGACGGGGCGGCAACGCTCGACGACGTCGGTGTCGCCGCCCACCATCACCAGCAGCCGGCCCTCGGCCGCCGCGCCGCCCCCGCCGCTCACCGGCGCGTCGATGACGGAAACACTTTGGGCGGCAGCCTTGGTCGCGAGGTCTCGGCAGGTGTCCGGATGCACCGTGCTGTGCACGGCGATCACGCTGCCGGGCTTCATCGCCGACAGCAATCCGTTTGTCCCGCAGGCCAGTTCGTCGATGTCGGCGTCTGCGACCACGCAGAGGCAGACCAGGTCACTGGCCGCGGCGAGTTCGGCGGGTGACCCGGCGATGCCGGCCGAGGTGTCGGCGAATGCCTCGAGGGCCTCCGGCCTGCGCGCCCACAACGTGGTGGGGTAGCCGCCCTCGACGATCCGGCGCGCCATGGGACCGCCCTGGCTGCCCAACCCGATGAATCCGACGCGCATCAGCCGGCCTCCAGATCGGATTCCGTCTTCGCTGAACGCTCGGCCACGCAATCCCGCACGAATTCAAGGACTTTCGAGTGGTAGATGGGGGCGGCGTGACTGAGGCTGATGTTGTGCCCGGCGTCCGGTTGTCGATGCACGACGAATCGCGGCGCCCCGGTGAACAGGGCGCCGACCTCGGTCACCGCCGCATCGTCGGTCTGCCAGACCTTTTCGTGCTCGGCGATGCTGAAGTGCACCGGGACGCGCACGGCGGGCGCGAGCTCCGGGAAAGTCTGTCGCGCCCAGTCCGACACCATCTGGTCCTCGTAGGCCGGGGCGGACGGCGACACCGTGGCGCCGTTGAGGACCTCGGGTGGGTAAGACTGCTCTGGGCTCCACAGCAGTTCGCGCATGCCCGACGGGCGGCGTTCGCGGGTGGCCGTTTTCAGTATTTCCTTAGCGGCGGGGTGGTAGTGCCGGCCGGTGCCGGCCAGCTCGATACCGAGGAGGTCGGCACCTCGCGCGTCGGCGGCCAACCGCAGCGTCAGCTCGCAGCCGCCCGAGTGGCCCCACACGAATATGCCTGCGCCCCGCGGTCGTTCGCCGAGAATGCGGTCGACGGCACCGTAAGCCAGGTTGACGCGCTGCTCGCCGGAGGCCATCGCTTCGGGATAGGGCGCCGAGCTGCCATAGCCGGGCCGATCAAGGGCCACCACGGTGAACCCGGCGGCCGCGCCGGTCCGCAACAGCGAATACGAGGGGTGGCCCGGGCAGTCGAAATACATCGCGGTGGTGCCACCGCCGTGGATGGCCACGATCACGGCCTGCGGGTCTTCGACTTCGGTGACCAGCGCCGACATCGGCACCCCGTCGACGATTACCAGCCTTGGCCGCGGCGCCGCGGGGTTCATGCTCGTCTCATTCCGGCGCCCGCAGCAGGAGCACGCCGCTGGGAGTCAGGCCGCCGCTGCTGACCACACCGACGCGGGCACCGGCGACCTGGCGGTCACCGGCCTCGCCGCGCAGCTGAGTGATGGCTTCGTGCAGCAGACCCATGCCGTGGGTGCGGCCGTGCGAGAGTTGGCCGCCGTGCGTATTGAGCGGCAACTGCCCGTCGCGCGCGATGTTCTTGCCGCCGTCCAGAAAGTCTTTGGCCTCACCGATTCCGCAGAAGCCCAGCGCCTCGATCCAGGACAGACAGTTGAAGGAAAACCCGTCGTACAGCTCTGCCACGTCGACGTCGGCGGGTCGCAGCGAGGTACGCGTCCATACGTGCGCCGCCTGGCCCAGCACCTGCGGCTCGTGGGTGAGGGTGCTTTGGTCCCAGTCGAGTCGCTCGACGATCTGCGTTCCCACCGCTTCCACCAGTACCGGCGGCTTGGCCAGGTCGCGGGCTGCGTCGACGGCCGAGACGATGACGGCGATGGCGCCGTCGCACGGCACGTCGCAGTCGTATAGGCCGAACGGCGTGGTGATGGGCCGCGCTCCCAGGTAGTCGTCCATCGTCATGGGCGACCGGTAGATGGCGGTCGGGTTGAGTTCGGCATTGGCGCGCTGGTTCAACGCGATCCAGCCCAGCGTTTCCTTGGTGGTGCCGTACCGGTGAAAGTGCCGCTGCGCGTTCATCGCCAGTGTGTGTGCCGCCGACGTGGCACCGAATGGCATCTGCCAGCCCGACATTCGGCCCGCTGAACCATGGGCCGGGGTGATCTTGCCCTGCTTCATCAGCTCGCCGTTGGTGGCTTCCCACAGGGTGCGAAAGCACAGCACGTGGCGCGCCAGCCCGCAGGCGACCGCGAGCATCGCGGCGATCACCGAGCCGCCCGGCCCGAACGTCTCCATGGCGCCGTTGTGCCACGTCGGCCGAATGCCGAGCGCGCCCTCGAGGGCGGTGGTGCCGCCCTCCCCGAAGCCGCCGACATTGATCGCGCCGGGGTAGGTGGACAGGCCGTCGATGTCGGCGTAGGTCAGGCCGGCGTCGGCGATGGCCGCCTCGCATGCCTGCACGGTCAACGCCAGCGGCGGCTGCATCAGCCGGCGGCCGATCGGGGACGCGCCGATCCCGGTGAGCGCGACCTTGTCTTCGAACTTGTCCACCGTCAGCATCGGGCGGACGTGCTCGCCGAAACGTTCCGGCGCGATCTCGTCGACCGGCAGCTCACCGGGTTCGTCGGCATCGGCCCCTCCCGCGCGCAAGGGCCGAAACAACGGAAACCACACGTCCTCGACCTGCTCGAAGACAACCTCGACCTGCTGTCCGAGTTCCAGCCGATCGACATCGCTTTCGACGATGTTGGTGGTCAACCGGACCCGCGGGTCCTCCGCGATAGCCACCTGCGCGATCACGTAGGGCGCCGCCAGCCCGGGCAGGCTGAACCGCTCGTTGATCGTGAATCCGGCGAGCGTCGCCCGGCCCGAGACCGCCCGCACACCGATGTCGCGGGACCGGCAGTACCGGCAGACCGGCGCGGGTGGATGGATCAGCGATTCACAGCTCTGGCATTCCTGCAGGCGCAGCTTCCCGTCGGCACCCGACGTCCAGAAGAATTCGTTGTCCTGCGTGATCAGGGGCAGCGGCCGTCCGGGTGCTGCTGACACGTCACCTCCGGGGGTCCGCACGGCCGGCCTGGTAGGGCCATTATGCAAATCGGAGAATTACGTTATCACTCTGCGCGCACGCGATCCAGACGCGTTGCGGGTCAGGTGAGGTGGGCCCCCGGTCAGTACGGCACCCAGACGCCGTCGAAATAGGCGCCCCATTGGTGGAAGCCGACGCTCCACATCGGTTCGTTCGGCGACCACGCCGGCCGTGGCGGCGGGGGCGGCACGTCCGATGCGAATTCCGGCGAATACGCCGGCGGCACGGCGTACCACGGCGGCGGAGCCGGTCGCGGTTTGCATTCGAACGTCGACACGTTGAACGACAGGTTGCGATCGCACTGCGCCGAGCTGATCGCCGGCGTCGCGATCGCCGCAACGACCATCGTCATGAAGGCGACCGCGACAACGGCGGTCAGGCGACCAAATAACCACCTCATGGTGGGCCTCCCGGTGGGGCCAATTCGAGCCTGGCCCGGTCCAGCTTATTCCGTTGCTACCGCCACGACCAGGTGACTTTCGGGGCGTCTCGTGGCGTTTCCCGTCGACCGGGAGTTATGCTCGCCACGCGGTATCAAGTACTTAACATTCGGAGGACGGGTTGCTCGACGCAGAGAAGATTCTCATCACCGGGGCGACGGGCAAGATCGCGTTTCCGATCGCGCGTGCCCTGGCCGCAGCGGGCAACGAGGTGTGGGGTGCCGCGCGCCTGAAAGATCCCGCGGCCCGGCAAAAACTGGTGGACGCCGGGATCAGACCGGTCGCGCTGGACGTCGGCGCCAGCGACTTCTCCGGTCTCCCAGACGATTTCACCTACGTCTTCCACGCCGCCGTGGACCCGGGCGCCGACGATTGGAGCCAGTGCGTCGAAACGAACGCGCAGGCGTCCGGCGAACTGCTCTACCATTGCCGCGCCGCAAAGGGTTTCGTCTTCTGCTCCACCGGCTCGATCTACGCCTATCAGGGCCGGCGACCGCTCACCGAAACCGATCCGCCGGGGGCACCACTGCGGGCGAACTACAGCTTCTCCAAGGTGGCCGCCGAGGCGGTGTGCACCTGGATCGCCAGGCGCTTTCACATCCCGCTGACCATCATCCGGATCTGTTCGACGTACGGCCCCCAGGGCGGCGCGCCCGCCGACCGTCTCGATGCGATGTTGGCGGGCAAGCCCATTCGGTTGCATCCCGACAAGCCGAACAACTACAACCCCATCTATGAAGACGACTATGTGGAGCTGGGCGTCCGCGCGATGGAAGTCGCTGCGACACCGCCCGTCGTGGTGAACTGGGCCGGCAGCGAAACCGTCAGCGTGGAGGAGTACTGCGCCTTCATGGGTGAGCTGGTCGGTGTCGAGCCGATCTTCGAGTACACGCCCCAGGCGCACACCCCGCTGTGGCCGGACGTCACCCACATGCACGACGTGCTCGGCCGCACGAAGGTGCCCTGGCGCGAGGGATTTCGGCGCATGATCGCGGCCCGCCACCCAGAAATCCAGCTCTACCAACCAGATTCGACGAGAGCCTGAGGTTCAACGCCATGCATCTTCCCGGCACGCCATCGGACGAGGTGCCCGAGATCCTTGCCGCTGGTGGTGGCGAGATCACCACCCTGTTCGTCTCGATGGCGATCCGCCACCCCGACGGGAAAGACGCCGAGTATCTGCGCTGGCACAGCCTGGATCACCGCCCGGAGCAACACCGCCTGCGCGCGGTGCGCGCCTCGTTGCGGTTGGTGTCCACGCCGGCCTGCCGCTCGGCTCGCGCGGTGAGCGGCGGGCCGTTGGACGCGGTCGACCACGTGATGACGTACTTCTTCACCGACACGGCCGGATTGCACGATTTCAACGAACTGTCCACGGCGCTGGGGAACGCCGGCCGTAAACTCCCGCTGCTGCCGCCGGTGGAGCGCGGCGTGTACGACGTGCAACGCAAAGCCGCAGCGCCGCGCGTCCGAATCGGGTCAGACGTGTTGCCCTGGCTACCGGTGCGCGGCGCGTTCGTGTTGGTCGAGCGGGGACCGTCGTCCCCGGACCCGCTGGCCGACGTCGACGGCGTCGCCGGTGTCTGGTCCGCGGTATCGCGCCGGGTCGACGCCAGCTTGGCCAGCGCACCGGAGAACCAGACGATCACGTATTGCTTCCTCGACGACGATCCGGTTGCCACCGCGGAGCGGTTGCGGCCGGTGCTCGAGGCCCGCTGGGCCGAATCGGGCATCGAAGCATTGTTTGCCGCACCATTTTTCGCAATTGTTCCATACGAGTGGGATCGCTATGTGCCGTAGGAAAGGGGCCGCATGCGCATCGGCTTGATGGTCGGCTCCGACAAGGAGCGTTCACGCGCCGATCGACTTGCCGGCCTGATCGACGACGGGGTCGCCGCCGAAAGCGACGGTTTCACCGCGTTTTGGATGCCCCAAGTCCCCGGCTACCTCGACGCGTTGACCGCCGTGGCGCTGATCGGGCAGGCCACCGAGGCCATCGAGATCGGAACGGCGGTCGTGCCGATTCAGACTCGCCATCCGATGATCATGGCGCAACAAGCCCTGACCACCCAGGTCGCGTGCGGCGGACGGTTCACGCTCGGCATCGGACCCTCGCATCATTGGATCGTCAACTCACAGCTGGGCTTGTCCTATGACCGCCCGGCGCGCCTGATGGGCGACTATCTCGACGTGCTGCTCGCTTCCTTCGCCGGTCCGGGCACCGTGGATGTCGACAACGAAAACTATTGCGTCCATTCGCCGGTCGATGTCACCGACGTCTTCGGCGTCGCCGTGCTGCAACAGTCGCACATAGTTCGGCGAGAAGTCGGCGTGTCCGAGCACCTCGCTGGCGTAGCCGCGAGCCTCGTCCGCCTCGCCATTGGAGCAGAGCGCGACGGGAACACCGGCGACGATCCGGGGCGCGGGCCGCCCGGCCCGGGCGGCCGCCGCGGTGAGGCGTGGAACGACGTGGTCGGCGATGGCGCGCTCGTCGGCCATCCACAGCACGGTGCCCCCGGCCCGCTCGCCGGCGAGTTGCAGCATCGTCGGCCCGAGCGCCGACAGCAGCACCGGCATCTCGAAGGCGTCGGTGACATCGACCGGCGAATGGACGCAATAGTTTTCGTTGTCGACATCCACGGTGCCCGGACCGGCGAAGGAA